>JAYPBG010000071.1:6690-9493 GCA_038124075.1 Gammaproteobacteria bacterium | reverse complement strand
TCGGAAATTTTGGGATCTTTTCCCTTAAATGGCGCCCCGTTTGTTTTTTTTAAAACATATACCAGATTTTTTCTGGGCCTAATTCGCTTCTCTTTTATAAAAAAAAACGCCTCTGAAGGTACTAGAAGCTGAAAATGGCCATGAACTGGAGAGTGGTCAGGTTGTGATCGCAAACGGCGCCTTTCATCTTACGTTGCAACAGTGTGGCAATAAGGTTGTATGTATGTTGGATGAGGGAGCGCTGGTGAGCAGCCATCGTCCATCGGTGGATGTGATGTTCAGAAGTGCCGCTCAGTTGAAAAACGTACCGATCTCTGTGGCACTGTTAACGGGCATGGGTTCAGATGGTGCAGATGGGTTGGGTCTGCTTAAGAAGCATGGCTGTTATACGGTTGTACAAGATGAAGCCTCTTCTATTGTATGGGGAATGCCTAAAGTTGCTTTTGAGCAGAATGCACATGTAGAAGTATTGCCATTGGATAAAATCGCTTACTCTCTCTTAGCGCATGTGGGCCGTTTTAATTCATAAGTGATGCTTTAAACTGGATGGCGAAATAATGAGTAATGAGAAATCTGAAGATGAGATCGATAAGATGGCCTTTGAGACCTGGTTGCACTCCAAGTGGGTCGTTTTTGTCTTAGGTCTATCTGCCCTTATGGCGCTGCTCTTTGAGTTACAGTGGGTGTTGACGTTGCTTCTCTTGGTGGGCGTTAATGTTTATGTTTTAAGGGTTTTTTGGCTGAGAATGGGGGGGGGCAATAGGCAGGTCAATAGTCTAGCGTCCAGTGATGAAGTGCCTTGCAAAGAGCGTGAAGCGTCGCCTCCTTTTCCTGAGATCAATAACATCACGACCCTTAAAATAGAGAAGGACGTAGAGGGGACAGATGAGCAGGCCCGGTCTGATGAGTTTGAGCTGGTACCCAGTGCTGAGCATCAATCCCCTGTTGAACGTGCTCTAGACGGTGATGCACGGGTAGATGCACCGATAAAAGTGCTGCTGCCCGCACAGGCATTGGCCACCGATGAGCACTCAGAGGCCCTGGTTACACTCTCTGCTTATTCAAAAAATATCAACGATGTTATGTTTGATCTGATCGAAATGATTATGTCGATCTATAAGCGCAGCCATGCCGCCATTTATCGGACCGAGCAGATGGTAAAGCGTGTGGATGGTACTTTTGATGTGCTGGATGATGTAAGATCGGTTGCCGATGAGACCAGCCTTTTGGCTCTAAATGTGTTTTTTGATTCTGCGTACAGTGGCCATACCGGACGGGGCTCTATGACGCTGGCTCAAGAGGTGTGCAAATTGGCTCAACACTCGGTAAAGTTTACTCAAGATATTCGTAATGAGGTCAACCTTGCAAGAAAAACCATCAATGAAGTTAAGGATTTGATCACGCGTACGGCCGATAAAGAGCTCCATTTAACGCTGAAGTCGAAAGAGATTATTGATCAGCAGCTGGGTCGCATGGCGCTGCTTGAGCAGTTGATGTTGCGTCAATGCGTTGAGTCTCAAGCCTGCAGCCCTTCAGAGGAGACTGTTGAGGTGGGGTTCAGCAGCCGTGAATATTGCATGTCTGAAGTGACGAGTGCCCTGCAGTCAGTGACCGGTGCGCTCTCTGATATGAATAAGCGTGTTTGTATCATCATGAGTAAAAAAGCGATCTCAGACGGTGAAGCAGAGCGTCTAAAGCCTGTCTTGGCCCTTGCAAACCGGTTGCAGCAGGCGAAGATAACGCGAGAAGAGTGCCGTTAAGAGGAGGTTGGTGAAAGGCGAAAGGCTATTATCGTTTTCCGTTGCACATGTGTGATAATTTAGAGCGATAATTTAGAACGATAGGCGTTGCAGATTTAGAAATTAGGCTATGCTGAATATATAGATATTGAGGGATACTTTTCATCAGCAATAACTATTTTTTCGGTTATCAGTTTTCAGTTTTCAAAAACGAGCAAGCAAGATAGAGGTAGAAATATGGCTATATGGTCTTCAGAATCTCCCGATGGTAAGGAGTTAACCATTAAAATTCAGGGGCGCTTTGATTTCAGTGCGCATCAGGAGTTTAGAGATGCCTATGAAAAAACCAAGGATTCTCCAGCTGAATATATTGTTGATATGAAAGAGACAACATACCTTGATAGTTCGGCCTTGGGTATGCTATTACTACTGCGTGATCATGCGGGTGGGGACAATTCTCACATCAAAATTGTTAACTGCAATCCGGATGTTAAAAAGATCTTAACGATCTCAAACTTTGAGCAGCTCTTCACCATCTCTTAATGCGGTTACCGTCGATATAGTATCGATATAAAGAGCATAAAAGAGTTAAAAGAGCATAAAAACGCTAAAAAAGCTCAAAAAGCTAAAAAAGCTAAAAAAGCTAAAAAAGCTAAAAAAGCTAAAAAAGCTAAAAAAGCTACAAGTATCGCAACGCTCCAACCTTGAAAGGGTTAACCACGTGTCAGGCTAACCAGCTGTATTGTTGAGTAGGGCGTTATAGAGCGTTTTGTGCAGAGCTTTATACAAGCTTGAGGTTTCTATGGCCGAATATAAGGATCTTCGTATTCTCATAGCAGATGATAACGACTCGGATCGTTTGATTTTGCAGACCATTGTAAAGAAGCAGGGGCATCAGGTATTTCCAGCCAAGAATGGTTTAGAGGCTGTTGAAATATTTGAGAAAGAGCAGCCTGATATCGTTTTGATGGATGCTTTGATGCCGGTTATGGACGGCTTTGAAGCGGCCCGGCGTGTCAAAGCGTTGGCAAAAGGGTGTCTGGTCCCTATCATCTTCCTTACCT
>JAYPBG010000071.1:0-6652 GCA_038124075.1 Gammaproteobacteria bacterium | reverse complement strand
CGCAGCCGTATAACCGTATCATTCTTCATGCGAAGATACAGGCTTTCGCACGTATGAGGCGTCTCCACGAGACCGTTACCGTACAGCGTGATGAGATTTCAACGCATATGGACCGCCTGATTCGGGAGCAGGAGGTTGCCAAGTCCGTCTTTGATAATATTGCCCACCCGGGTTGTATCAGCGCAAAAAACATTAAATACCTGCTCTCACCGATGGCTGTTTTTAATGGAGATATGGTGCTGGCTGCACGTAAACCTTCAGGTGGCATGTATGTTTTGTTGGGTGATTTCACAGGGCATGGTCTTCCGGCTGCACTCGGCGCAATGCCTGCGTCTGAGATATTCTACGGAATGACTCAAAAAGGCTTTCCTCTTCAGGATATTTTAAAAGAGATCAATAAAAAGCTTAAGTCCATTCTTCCTGTGGGTGTCTTTTGTTGTTGTTGCATGATTGACCTCAGTTTTCGAAAAGGGTTGCTAAAAGCGTGGGTTGGAGGGTTGCCGGATATCTACCTCTACCGGCACGCCAGTAAAGAAATTGAGGCCATTAAATCGAGGCATTTGCCACTGGGTGTGCTCTCTACGGATAAGTTTAATACCGAGATCGAGCACTTTGAGATGGAGTATGGCGATCGCATCTACCTATGGTCGGATGGGATACATGAAGCGGTGAATGCAGAGGATGAGATGTTTGGTCCCTGTTTGCCACGTATTTTCCAAGAGAACGAGGATCCTGATAAGTTGTTTGATGAGATTCTCAGTGGGGTAGATGATTTTACCGGCCACAAGGATCAAGATGATGATCATACGCTGGTTGAGGTGACCATGCTTCCGCCTGATTTGATGGATGATGGAAGCGCTGATGCCAAGAAAAATATTGTCGTCACCGGGCCCAAGTTGGATTGGACCTTTAGTTTTGAATTACGCCCTGATAGCTTGCGCACCTTTAATCCGCTGCCACTGTTAACGCATACATTGATGGAGGTTCCAGGGTTGCGTCCACACAGTGGCCATCTGTATACGATTCTCTCAGAGCTCTACTCCAACGCACTGGAGCATGGGTTGTTGGGGTTAAGTTCGGATTTGAAGCACTCTGCCAGTGGTTTTGCAGAGTATTATGATCAGCGTGCTGAGCGATTAGCAACGCTCACAGATCAAACGGTCACTATTGAGTTGGAGCATAGCCCCACGGCTGAAGGGGGGCTTTTAAAGATTACCATTAAAGATGATGGGGCAGGTTTTGATTACTCTAAAAAAGTGAATAACAAACATAAAACTGAGGGTTATTGCGGTCGGGGAATACCCTTAATACGCACCCTCTGTTCTTCTATACAGTATTATGGTGATGGAAATCATGTAGAAGTTGTCTTTCCATGGTATTTCAAAGACCCCAAAAAGTTAGATGATGATTGATTATGATAACCTTTAAAGAGAAGAGTGAATGATGCAACAAGACCATTTAGATGTTGATGCGCTCAAGGAGTTACGCGAAGTAATGGAAGATGAGTTCTCGGTGCTTATTGAGACTTATGTTAAAGACTCTGTCATGAGAGTTGATTCGCTGTATCAAGCGCTTGAAGCGGGCGATACAGATGAGCTGCGTAAAGCGGCGCATAGCTTTAAAGGGAGTTGTGGTAATATTGGTGCTCAGCGTTTGGCAGAGATGTGTAGCCAGGTGGAGGAGGCCGGTCGCAAAGGTGCTTTAGAGAATGTGAGTGAGTTGGTTGAACATATCGCTCAAGAGTTTGAGGAGGTTAAAAAGTTAATGGAGGCACTTTAAGAAATGAGCACGAAATCGCGTTGACACTCTCCGCTCCTGGATTCGCTTTGCTCAGACATGCATCCGCTTTAAATATCAACGTTATTTCGTACCTATTCCTAACGTTCACTTCTCGATATACATCTCACTCACTCTCCTCACTCACTTATCCTCACTCACTTATCCTCCTCTTGGTAACCTGATTGGGTTGCTGTAAAGCTGAGCGCTGGATGCGGTGGCGTGCAACTTGCTTCTGTTATGAGTGGAGTGTGTTCAGATGAGTAAAATAAAATGATTGATCCAGGTAGAGTGTCCTATGAGTAATAAAATTGTAAGCAATAATGCCCTGTTAGATATCTCAGCGGCTCAGCCCGCTAAGTCGACGCAAGCTCAATCAGCTTCATCTCAGGGTCGGCAGAAATCGGCCACACCCGAGCCGACAAGTGATCGAACGACTGAACAGTCGCGCCGTTTTGATAAAGAGTATGATCGTGCTAAGCAGCGACAAGCTTCGAGCAACCCGGCGGATGCTCCAAAGCGACAGGAGGCCTCTGAAGCGAAACGGCCTGCGGATGAAAAAAGTAAAGAGGCGCTCACCGAAGGAGCGCCTGATCACTCTGTGGAACAGGTTGATCATATGATGGGAGCGCCCGTTCAGCAGCTTGTATTGAGCTATGCGTCTGCAGAGGAGATGAATGTTGATGCGGCACAGATCAGCGCAACGCAGGGGCAAGGTGAAGCAGAGGATAATGCAGGCGATGATCCCTTAGAGCCATCGCTGTTGGGTGCCGTAGCGGTCAAGCAGAACGCCTCTTTGCACGCACACGGTGAAGACGCTATGAAGGTGACGAGCACCTCTCATCAAACAGCAGTAGGTGTGCCCACTCAGCAAGAGATGGGCGAGGCGGGTGGCGAAGGGGTGGTTGATGCCTTGCGCAAGCCGCTAAAAATGAGTGCAGATGCTCAGATGGGCCACTCGGGTCATGAGCGCCAGAACGCGAAACAACAACATTTGACTGAGCAGATGTCTCGTACGAATGAGGCTGCGCTGTTAGCCTCAGAGGCGTCAGAGTCGGATGACCCTAACGAGCCAAAGCGATTCCAGTCGGTGTTGCTTGATCAAAAAAATGTACTGACAGCACAGCAGCAGAAGAGTGTGACGCTGGAGCCTGTTATGCAGAGTACTCGGATTAATACTGCGTTCGGTAAGCCAGAGTGGGGCAGTGCGGTCAATCAGCGGATCGTGTGGTTGGCCAATCAAGAGGTCTCGTCAGCAAGAATCATCATGGATCCGCCCGAATTGGGCCCTATTGAGGTACAGCTGAAACTGAAGGGTGATCAGTCTCAGGTCTTTTTCTATACACATAACCAAGGTGTGAAAGAGGTCTTAGAGAGTGCGTTACCAAAGCTGCGAACGCTCTTTGAAGAGAATGGTTTGGCCTTAACGGATGCGGGGGTTCACGATCACTCCGAGGGCCGTACCGGCGATGATGAAGCGCCCGGTGAAGGCGATCGGCCAAGACCGTTTGATGAGATGGGGTCGGATGATGCTGTACACCTTGAAGAGGGGGCCATGCAGGGTTTGGTCTCTGAAACATTGGTGGATTACTACATTTAATCTGCTGTTCTAAAATGTCTGCGTCAGATGCCTTTGGGTATGGGTATCCATGCCTTGGGTCTGAAGCCGTTAAATTGACGTTCTGCCGAGTGCGTCGTGCCTATCCTGATCGGTGACCTTAAATAACGTATTGAATCTCCTCTTTTTTCTAATGATGCATCTGATTTTTTGATTCGAATCTAAATTGGAATTGAAGTTGCATTTATAGTACCAGTGCATCATATTTATTGAGCATGCGTCATAGAGTTGTCATTAAGTTGTCAGTAAGAGCGCTAATAAGGGGCTGTCATGGCAGAGGAAGAAAAGGAACTCGATCTAGATGTTGAAGAAGAGGCTAAGCCAAAATCGAAGTTGATCATCATCATTGTGGTGGTGGTCTTACTTTTGGGAGGGATTGGTGCGGCCGTTATGCTTCTGATGGGGGGAGACGATGAGGAGGAGTCCTCTTCTGAAGAGGTGCCTGCTGAAGAGTTGGAGGTGAAGACGCCGGCTATTTATATTCCCATGAAGCCCTCTTTTATTGTTAATTTTGCGACACCCGGTGCTCAGCGCTTCCTTCAGGTGGAGGTGAATTTGATGACACGCAACCCTGCGGTTGTTAATGTGGTGGAGCAGCATATTCCGCTGATCCGAAATAACTTTATTGCGTTGTTCAGTGCTCAGGAGTTTGAGGAGGTGGCCACCACCGAAGGCAAGGAGGCTTTGCGTCAGGCGGCATTAGAAGAGATTCAGAATATTATTAATGATGAGATGGGGGAGCCTGGTATTGAGCAGGTCCTGTTTACAGCCTTTGTTATACAGTAAAGTGTTATACAGTAAAGCGCAAGAGCAGTTAACGATAGACAAGGATATGAAAGGACGTTTACTGAATGGCGGTACAAGATCTACTCTCGCAAGATGAGATTGATGCACTCCTTCATGGTGTCGATGATGGTGACATTGATACCGAAACAGATGAGGGTGATGATGGGGTCAAGGGGTACGATTTAGCAAGCCAAGATCGCATTGTTCGTGGGCGAATGCCTACATTAGAAATGATCAATGAGCGGTTTGCGCGCTATACCCGAATCAGTATGTTTAATTTTTTACGCCGTACCGCTGATGTCTCAGTCGGAGGCGTACAGATTATGAAATTTGGTGAGTACATTCACTCTCTCTATGTGCCTACCAGCCTCAATTTAACGCGACTTAAACCACTGCGAGGCACCGGTTTGTTTGTTTTAGATGCTAAATTGGTGTTCAAGCTGGTTGACAACTTCTTTGGTGGGGATGGACGACACGTTAAGATTGAGGGACGTGAGTTTACCCCGACGGAGAATCGTGTCGTGCAGATGGTATTGAAAACGGTATTCAAAGATATGGAGGAGGCGTGGAATGCTGTCTATCCCGTCAACTTTGATTATGTCAGTTCTGAAGTTAACCCGTCGTTGGCGAATATTGTCAGCCCCAGCGAAGTGGTGGTGGTCAGTACGTTTCATATTGAGCTTGATGGAGGGGGAGGTGATATGCATCTGACCCTGCCTTATTCAATGGTAGAGCCTATTCGTGAGGTTTTGGATGCCGGTGTACAGAGTGATGTGGATGAAGCGGATGACCGCTGGATGCGCTCTCTACGTGAGGATATTTTAGAGGCGCCTATTCCCATTAGGGCGAAAGTCTGTACGCAAAAATTAACATTGCAGAAAGTCAGCGAATTAAAAGTAGGGGATGTGATACCGGTGGAGATGCCCGATTTTGTTACGCTGATGGCAAACGGCGTACCGGTGTTTAAGACGATTATGGGGGTATCACGCGGAAATTTAGCATTGAAAATGATTGATCGATTTCCTGCACGCATAAGCGCGTCGGATAAATTTGATCCCAGAGCCGCAGCCGAGGGTGGAGAAGAAGAAAAAGCCGATAATCAATGAGAACGGAATAACCATTAGCGAGAGAGATCTGTATGTCTGAAGATGAAGAGAAGCCCGACGAAGAGAGCCCTGATGACGATGCCCTTGCTGCTGAATGGGCGGCCGCATTGGAACAGCAGGAGGAGGATGAAGCTGATGACAGCCAGAGCAGTGCCGATCAGTTTCTTGAAGAGGTGCAGGCGGCTGAGCTTGATCAGCTCGAAGATGAGGGTAACCCGCTTGATGATTATGGTGAGGGAAATCCAAATCTAGAGGTCATACTCGATATCCCTGTCAGCATCTCTATGGAGGTCGGCAACACCGAAATCAGTATTCGAAACCTGCTTCAGCTGAATCAAGGCTCTGTCATCGAGCTTGATAGGCTTGCAGGGGAGGCACTGGATGTGTTAGTTAATGGAACACTGGTGGCTCATGGCGAGGTGGTGGTGGTCAATGAGAAGTTTGGTATTCGCCTCACCGATATCGTCAGCCCCAGTGAGCGTATTAAACGGTTAAAATAGGCGCTTTGATGAGGCGGCTGTAGAAAAGAGAGGGGAGTGAATCGGTGAAGAGCATCGGCGTGGTGAAGCGCATCGGCGTATTGTTGTGTAACAAAAAGGAGCAAGCGCGAACAGGGTGTAGAGCGGGGACAGAACGGCATGAGGCTAACGCTTTGAGGTCCATGATTGCACTGGCTTTGTTATCTTTGGTGGCTGAGGGGGCCATGGCTGAATCCGAAGTGACTGCCGTTGTGTCGAAGACGACGGTTGTGACTGAAGCGGCGGCTGAGACGGCTGCCGATAAAACAGTGGAAAAAGGGGGTGAAGCAGGAAAAACGATAGAAAAAACGATAGAAAAAACGATAGAAAAAGAGATAGATAAAGGGAAAGAGAAAGGGAAAGAGAAAGACGCAGAGCAAGCGCCTAAGGCGTCTGTCGAGACCCATACATCGTTTTTTGATCTTCCTGTGAAAGGGGATGAGGCGCGCACAGACAATGGAGGTGTTGAGCCTGAAGGGGGGATAGCCCGAATGATCTTCAGCCTGCTGGGTGTGATCGTGCTGATTTTTCTGTGTGGGGCTGTTGCAAAAAGAATGGGGGCTCAAGGGCCGATGCGTATGGGGGCCATGCAGATCAAGGGGGTTCAATCGATTGGGCAGAAAGAGAAGTTGATGGTGGTGGATGCGTACGGTCAGTCGATCCTTATTGGTGTCACCCCGCATGCCATTAATGCACTGTATACATTTGCCCCAGGTGAGCTGGAGGCTTATGAAGCGCGTCAGGTAACTGACACACCCACTTCATTAGGTGCGGCGAATGTGGTTGAGTCACTGCTGGCAAAAGTAGGGGTTAAATCCGTTCACCGTCATAATCAATTTGAGAAAATG
>JAYPBG010000070.1:0-13290 GCA_038124075.1 Gammaproteobacteria bacterium | reverse complement strand
TCTAGACCCGCCACCTCCGAACGGTCCATCAAAATGCCCCCATTGGCCGCTTCAACCTGTTCAGCGCGCTCAAAAGGGAGCCTCAGGTACTGAATATCAGCCTCAATGGGGTCAATATAGTTGAGCCATGGGTTCTCGCTCATCTCAGACCTTTTTAAAACACCGCTGGAGAGCCGATCCAACAGCGCTTCAGGAACATGAGAAAAGGCTGCGATATTGCGGTTCTGCAACGCTAAAATCCAACGGCCATCCACCAGCATAAACTGTGCACTCAGATCATCTAACAGCGTATCAAAAAGATTCAGTTCTCCAAAATTAAGGTCCACCCAACGCAAACGATCCAACCAATGATTTGAGCCTGTAAGCGCCCCTGAAGCTTTTGTATCTGCGTCACCAAAACGGAGCCACTCCTCTAAATGAAACTGCTCAATCCGCCCATTGACCAAAATGCCTGGCTTATCAGGTAATGTTGCAGGTTCGTTACCAAAATGAATTTTTGCACGCTCAATCTCTCCCAACTCATTCAGCTCAACCGCAGTGGAGATTCGATCCTCAATTTGGGCCATAACATATTGCGGTGCCCTACCTAAAGACATCTGATAAAACAGGTGAGCCGCATGCTCAGCGGGCTTATGCAGAGGTTTGGGCACATTGAGGGCTATGCCTTCTAAATCACTGTGAATCTCTATAAAATGGTGGCCTACATCAGGTTTTGCCTCACGATTAAAGTGCAGTTCGGCATTAAAAGGTGCCTTGCCTTGCGCCATCAGCAACAACGACACCGGTTTCCACTTATATAAACGCTCAATCGACATGTTACCCGACAGAGCAATCGTCGTACTCTCCCACTGAAACGGTGTACTTAATGACTTTTTTTCCGCCTCAACCGCAAGAGACGGCGTCTCTTTTTTCTTTGCCAAAGTTTTCTTTGTCAATGCTCTCTTTGTCAATGTTGAATGAATAGCGCCGCTCAATGTTTCACCTAACATCTCAGCCTTAAAGCTTGGGCTGTAGAGCCCATGTTGTGCTGAGTAGCGCAGCGTTCCGTTCAGTTTCTTTAGATGCAGATCGATCTCATCGATGTCGAACTGACTCTCTTTTAATGTGGCCTCTACCTGATAATTCCTAAATACATTTTTCGGTTTAGACGGCACAAGACCTGAAGCCTTCGCCTGCCTCAACACCGCTTTCGACGCCAATAACGGAATATCCATATCCAATGTAATGCCCAAAGCACCTTCACCGCGACTCATCTGTATCAACTCAGGCAACACCGACTTAATCGATGACTGGGTCAAGACATTGAGCCCCTCTTTGGTACTCCCATCGGCACCGGCGCGAATGCGAATCGGCCTGGCTTCAGCAAATGGGGTCTCAGGTAAAAAGACATGGCTCAACCTTAAATCCGCATCAGCAACCTGTCCGGAGTAAACCGTGGCATAAACAGCCCGATTATCAAGCAGAATATGGG
Source organism: Gammaproteobacteria bacterium (assembly GCA_038124075.1). Classification (GTDB taxonomy): domain Bacteria; phylum Pseudomonadota; class Gammaproteobacteria; order Pseudomonadales; family JAYPBG01; genus JAYPBG01. Next base: position 11,819 of record JAYPBG010000070.1, on the reverse strand, counting down.
TGTGGAGTTTCTCAAGTTTTGGCCAACCCGTATCGTAGATCAAGGTACCGTCATCGACCAAAAAGCGCATTTGGAACGTTCGTCGCCACACCTCTGTAGGGTCAAATTTTAACGGTCCATGATAGAGGAAATCACCCTGCAGTAAGTCACCTTGGATATCACCTGCTTTTAACCAAGACAACAGTTGAGGTGGAATGGATGCGGGCAGATAGGTCGGTGTCGCTTCACCGCGCCCCTTATTCAACGTGCCAATCAAGCGCAACTCGGGTGCGGCCTTGGAGGCAGCATCAGGCATATCCAGCGCCATCAGCACGGCACCTTTAGCATCATCATTGGCCAACTTAAGCTTGCCACTCTCAATAAGCCAACCGCGCCCCGAAGCCTGGGCAGTACGGCCTGCATCCACACCCTCTGCACTCTGATGCCGTCGCCACACAATAGGGCCTTGTAGGCTGCGTAGGGACAGAGGCGCATCATAGAGACGGGGCAAGCTCAGCGACATCGCCTCTGCATCAACATGAAACGCACCTCTCTCAGGCTCTACCACCCACTGACCGCTGATACCTGTCAGCCCGAACTGATCAAGCTGGACACCCACATTGTCAGCGGCCGCGGAGAGCGTGAACCCTTGCCCTATTTTATCAAGGCGCAGCGCTTTAATAGAACCGGTCAGCTCAAGCCCTAAACGGCTGCCTCCCTCACCTTTTTGTTTCCCTGCAACCGACAAATTATAGAGGCGCCCTAGCGGCTCTAAGGGCAACCGATCAATCAAAAGGTGTGCCTCTGCGCTCTCGGGTATGATGCGCGCCTGCAATGCGATAGGCGCGTGCTTCACACCGGATGTCACTAGATTGATATCATCCACATTCAGGTGCCACACCCCTTTTGACGCTAAGGAGCGAGACCACCCGACCTGTGCAGAGAAGTGATCAATCACCACCGCATCTGAACGCTGCTCATCAACGAGGTGAACCTCTTGAGCCACCAGGGTGGCGGCTGCATTCACCAGCTGACCTGCTTGAATCTCACCCCAAATCTGACTATGAGTTTGCAGGCGATCAACACGAATGCCCGCAACCACTCGATCAGAGAGCCACGAACCCAATTCAGCCTGCGCTATATCAATAAAAAAGCGCCCTTCTAAATCTTCAAAACGACCACTGTCACTCCTTAAATGAGCAATCACCCTGAACCCCAGCGTCTGCTCTTTCACCAACTGTACATCGGTGGAAATGGCGTACTGGTCACCCTGCTTGGACATAAGAAGCTGAGTGCCTTTTAAATGGACCTCCTGAGCCCCATCCAGATAACGCAGGGTGTAGTCATTGACGTAGATACTCTCCTGCTCAAGCAAGGCATCCACCACTTTACGCAACTGCTCCCTATTGGATAGAGCACCCTGACGAGGACTCTGCTGGTGTGCCGTCTGACGAGGCTTTTGGGGGAGACCAAGCAACCGTACTGCCCCCTTCTCAGCCCGCTCAACCGTTACATGAAGGCCAGAAAGATCAAATCGCCCAAGCGTTGGCTTCATTGTAACCATCGAAGCCAAGAGGTTGAGCTGGACGCGGGCGTAGTCGAGCTTAGGAGAGTAGGCAGACTCTGGCAGCGCTGGGTTAATCTCAATGCCTTGAAGCGTGAGAGCAGGGTGCAACCAGTTCCAGTGGCCATCCAACTGCCCAATCGTGATCGGTACACCTAAAGCCTGTTCGAGCGCCGCTTCGATATCACCTTTATAATGGGGCAACTGACTGAAGAGATAGCCAAAAATGGAGCAATAGAGAGAGAGCAGCAGCGATAGCAAAACTGCGGTGATCCACAGGGCTTGAGTCACACGTTTCATCTTTGCTTAAAAACTCACAACGTTCCATAAAAGTTAATAAAAATTAATGAGGCTTACATCATCTACAGCAATACGACATCAAACTGCTCTTGAGAATAGAGCGTCTCGACCTGAAATTTAATTGTACTGCCGGTATACTCCTCCAAGTCAGCTACATTCGCAGACTCCTCATCCAGGAGCCGATCAACAACCGGTTGCGCAGCAATCACCAACAGCGTCTCTGACTGATAAGTGCTGGCTTCTCGCAGTATCTCACGATAGATCTCATAACAGACTGTTTCTGCAGTTTTAATAAAGCCACGACCATGACACGTTGGACACGCTTCACAGAGCAGCCGCTGCAGGCTTTCACGCGTGCGTTTGCGAGTCATCTCAATAAGCCCAAGCTCAGAGACCTGAGTAATATTGGTCTTGGCGTGATCCCGTTCCAACATTTTCTCAAATGTACGCATCACCTGACGCTTATGCTCTTCCTCTTGCATATCAATAAAATCAATGATGATAATACCGCCCAGATTACGCAAACGCAGCTGTCGCACAATGGCGTGGGTCGCTTCAAGGTTGGTTTTATAGATGGTCTCTTCCAAGTTGCGATGACCGACATAAGCGCCGGTGTTCACATCAATGGTGGTCATCGCTTCGGTCTGATCCAATATCAGATAACCACCCGACTTCAGCTGAACTTGGCGTCCAAGCGCTTTTTTAAGCTCATCTTCGACACCGTAGAGGTCAAAGATCGGACGTTCGCCGCGATAGTGCTCAATTCTAGGCTCTACGGAGGGCATAAACTCACGCACAAAGCCGATCACACTCTCAAATGTACTGCTGGAATCAATGCGCAATCGCTCCACTTGCGGTCGCACCAAATCACGTATGGTCCGTAACGAGAGCGGTAGATCATAGTGAATAGCCTCTACCGCCCGACAGGCATCCATTTTTTTAACAATGGAGCGCCACAACTTAAAGAGGAACTCAAGGTCACTGCGAATCGCCTCCTCGGGTGCACCATCCGCTACGGTTCTGGCAATAACGCCCACATACTCAAGACACTCTAACGGCAACAGCTCTTCAATACATTTACCGATGATGGCGCGCAGCCGTTCACGCTCCTCTTCATCCTCTATGCGTTGGGAAATGCCAATATGGGCCGCATAGGGCATAAAGACCAGATACCGCGAAGGTATTGAGAGATGTGTGGTTAGACGGGCCCCTTTGGTGCCTATCTGATCCTTTACCACCTGAACAACCAAATCTTGGCCTTCGCGCACCAACTCTTGAATAGGAGGGACCGGAGGCTGCGCGCTTCGCTCGCGCCCATTTGACTCAGGTTTTCCCTCATTAATACGCCGTTTATCTGACAAAGGCCTGGGCGCCGTCCCTAACAGAGCATGGTCACGATCTTTCCAGGTCCCATCGCGTAACGAGCTGCCACCTTCAGAGCGGCTCTCAGGCGCTATCTTATCAACGTCAACCAGCTGGCTTGTCTCGCCCCCCTGCCCATGTTGATCGTTGGGCGAATTGGGGAGGTTGACCGGTGGACGCCAAATATCACCGGCATGAATGAACGCAGCGCGCTCAAGACCAATATCTACGAAAGCCGCCTGCATACCGGGCAACACCCGTACAATTCGACCTTTAAAGATACCGCCTACCCGGCCTCGTTGAGCCTCTCTTTCAACGTACAACTCCTGCACCACACCATTTTCAACGACAGCAACACGCGTCTCCATCGGGGTGTAATTGACTAATATCTCTTCGGTCACACAAACTCCATATATGCACATTATTGTCGATATTATTAACGTTAACTGTAGCGTTTAACTATTAACTATTCACACTTCTTACACTTCTTACACTTCTTACACATTTCACACATTTAAATAGAGAGTATGGCTTGTTCCAGAAAGGTATGCCAAAAAGGTAGCCAAAACGATGAGCAAAATGGCAAGGCAAGATCAAAGCTATAGCAGGTCGACAGAGGCTTCGATGGATCTAATATAGACGGAAGCGCCGACGAACCGCGCGTAATATGACATAGACCCAAGGCCAAATAAAGGCACTGACCAGCGTCGGTTGATAATAGGCTAACCCTTCGCTGGACTGCCCCATGATGCCCTCTGTCACACGATTAATCAGCTGATAGATACCGACCAGCAGGAGAACAATAAGGCACTGCTGCCAAACAGGGAACAGCCGAATACGCAGGTGCAGCAAGTAGGCGAGATACCCCACCACCGCCAAAGAGAACGCATTCTGCCCCAGCGGCACCCCTAAAAAAAGATCCAATAACAACCCAACCACGGCAGCCGTATAGACACCCATACGATAGGGTAAGGCAATAATCCAGTAGATGAGAATCAAAGGGACCCAAAGCGGCCGAAACAGTTCAATATTTTCTGGGAGATGCAACCCCGTTAACCAGAAACCAAACATAAAGGTCATGGTCACCGCCCCTAAGCCATCTAAGGCCGAAGCCTCTTTACTCATGTGATGACGCCTCCATCTCATCCATGGTCTGCTCCAGTTCATCGGAGAGCTGCTCTAAGACCTCCTCCATGATGGCATCGGCTTGGCGGTCGCTCGCTTCATCAAACTGAACGTTCTGTGACTTAAACACCAGCAATACATGCCGTACACGGTTCAATCTCGATTTAGGCTTAGCAACCACTTCAGCAAATGGCTTTCCAGGGTCATGCTGAATTGAGACGATCTGTGCAACAGGGTAACCAAATGGGAAGCGCCCCCCCAGCCCCGAACTCACCAGCAGATCACCCTCTTTGACATCCGCCGTATCAGGCATATGTTTAAGCACTAATTTATCAAGAAAACCGCTGCCGGCTGCGATCGCACGCACACCATTGCGGTTGATCTGTACCGGAATCGCATGGCTTGTGTCAGCAACCAGCATCACACGGCTCATCCAAGGCTCGACGGATACCACCTGCCCCATCAGCCCTCGGGCATCCAAAACCGCTTGCCCAGTGTAGACACCATCATTGCTGCCACGATTCAAGATAATCTGATGCGTAAAAGGATCAGGATCAACACCGATCACCTCCGCAACAATCACACTCTCTTCAACCAACGATGATGAGTTAAGCAGCGCACGCAAACGAATATTCTCAGCCGCCAGCGCCGCCATTTTCATGACACGTCGCTGCATCAGCAAGTTCTGCTGCTCAAGTTGACGGTTTTTCTCAATCAATTGGGTACGGTCCGCAAATGTCTCGTCAAACCAGTCGGCAATCTGAGTGGGCCAATGAGAAAGGTAGTGTGCAGGAGCCACTAAATAGCTGAGCGCGCTGCGAACCGGATCAAGAAAACTAAATCGCTGCTCACAAAACATCAATACCATCGACAACAGAAACACAAACAGCAGTCGATGCTCAGGGGCAGCGTCTCGGGTAAAGATTGTTTTCATTGAGCGGGCTTGCCTCTACTCAGTGGCAAACATATCAAAGCCTCGTCGATCCATAATCTCCATCGCTCGACCGCCCCCACGCGCCACGCAAGTGAGTGGGTCTTCAGCAATAAATACCGGTAAACCGGTCTCTTCAGAGAGCAGGCGATCAAGATCTCGCAACAACCCTCCGCCCCCGGTCAATACCAAGCCGCGCTCTGCAATATCAGAGGCTAACTCAGGCGGTGACTGCTCCAGCGCACTCTTCACTGCATCAACAATGGCGGCTAACGCCTCTTGCAAGGCTTCTAAGATTTCGCTGCTGTTCAAGGTAAAACCGCGCGGCACACCCTCGGCCAAATTGCGGCCACGCACATCAATCTCCAGCAGCTCGCCACCTGGGTAGGCACAACCCACCTCCTGTTTGATCCTCTCTGCTGTCGACTCACCAATTAAGCTGCCATAATTGCGACGCACATAGGACACAATGGCCTCATCAAACTTATCACCGCCAACACGCACCGACTCTGAATAGACAACACCGTTTAAAGAGATGATCGCAATCTCAGTCGTGCCACCACCAATATCGACAACCATCGAACCACTCGCCTCATCCACCGGCATACCGGCACCGATGGCCGCCGCCATCGGCTCCTCTATCAGATAGACCTCACGCGCCCCCGCGCCAAGTGCTGACTCCTTAATCGCTTTTCTCTCCACCTGAGTCGACTTGCACGGCACACAGACCAGTACACGTGGACTGGGCGTGATAAAATTGTTCTCATGCACCTTGGTAATAAATTGCTGCAACATCTTTTCTGTCACATGAAAATCTGCAATGACGCCATCTTTCAATGGGCGTATGGCCGTAATATTCCCGGGTGTACGGCCTAACATCCGTTTCGCATCCGCCCCAACAGCAGCGACCGATTTCTGTCCATTACTCTGTCGTATTGCAACCACCGAAGGCTCATCCAAGACGATGCCTCGTTCACGCACATAAATTAACGTATTGGCTGTTCCTAAATCGATGGAGAGGTCCGTAGAAAAAAGGCCGCGTAATCGTTTAAACATAAATCTCTCTTAATCCTTTTCAGCACACTGTTCTGTTTCACATGCTCAATATCAATACAACACACGCTTTTACTGACATGCAGTTTAAACTGCATGTCGTAGATTGTAACCTATTTGCAGAATTCTACCTCGTCTCAACTCAATATGCCCATAAAAAAGCCACATAAATGGCGCAAAGAATTAAGAGGGAGATGAAAGGGCTAAATCAAAGAAGGGGAAAGAGGGAAAAACAAGGAAAAACGGCGTTCAGCTCGCTCATAGATCTAATCGGGTTTCTCTGGTTTCTCCGGTTTGACCTCAACAAACTCCCCTTCAATAATATCAGCCGAAGCGGAGTTGGCTGCATCCATCTCAGGTGGTGGTGCAGCAGATCCCGCGTTCTGCGTTGAGGCACGACTCTGATGGCTTTGATGAAAGGTGTGACGACCCGAATGGGCGCGGGAGTAGAACGATGCACCACTGTTCTGAAACGGGTTTCCCTGAGCACGCTGCGTCATAATAAAATTAGCCGCCCCACGCGCAAGCAGCGCCTTGGCCATTCCGGTACGACTCGGCTTAATCAATAAAAGAAAGCCGAACAGATCGGTTAAAAACCCTGGTGTCAACAGCAGCGCACCCGCAACCAACAGCATAATGCCCTCAATGATCTCAACACCCGGCAAACGCCCCTCTGCTGTCGCCTGCTGTATTCGGCGGAGGGTATCAAAGCCTTCAACACGCAGTAATGTGACACCCACGGCGGCTGTCAGCACAACCATAACCACCGTCCAAAGCAAGCCTATCCACTCACCGACCTCTATAAAGACCATCACTTCAGCCAGCGCGACCAAGGTAAAGAAAAGAAACATATTTCTAAAAATAAACATACAAGATACTCTGAAGGCACAATTACAGTACGGTAGCGCTGTTTTAAGTACCACCGTTTTAACACCTTATTACAAAGCCATTAAAATGAGAAGCAACGTCTCACTTTCTCAGCGTTTTTTCTTTCCCTTAAGTCTCTGTTTTCGCCGTTTGACCTGCCGACTCTCTTTAGCTTTCGGTAGATAGGCTTCAAACGCCTTGCTCATCTTCTTAAGCCTCGCCTCTTTCTCTTCATGCACCTTATTCTCTTTGGCGCTCTTAAAATCAACGATTTGATCATCTTTCACAAAGATTCACCTCAACGGATGCGACGGTTTAATATATGCAGATGAATATGGGTTTAATTTAAGTATACTCTACCACCTTAGCTAAATACCACAAACGGTTGCTTTTTGATCGCTTGATAGCAAACACGTAGGTAGGCAGGTAGGTAGCTAAATAGGTAGATAAATAGGTAGATAAATAAATACGGACAAACAGAAGGAGAATTTTGGCAGATGGCCTCAAAATCGATCAAACTGTACGGTTACAAGAAATGCAGCACCTGCCGCAAAGCGGAAAAAGCGCTGCAAGCACTCGATATAGACTATAACTACATCGACATTACCGAGCGCCCCCCTTCAGCATCATCGCTAAAAAAGTGGGCAAAGAGCAGTGGCATTGAGCCAAAAAAGCTCTTTAACACCAGTGGTGTACAGTACCGTGAGCTAAACATCAAAGCTCAACTTCCCGATATGAGTGCTCAAGAGATGTTTGCACTGCTTGCCAGCAATGGGCGGCTGATCAAACGCCCGATCGTCACCGATGGCGAAGGTGCAACCGTTGGCTTTAAAGAAGCTGAGTTCGTGGCACACTGGCAGTAATGAACAGCGGTGGTCCCTACCGGACCACCTTAAATGCGCCACTGAGCAGCACACCACCCTCACTGTCCACCAGCTCAACTGTCCAGTCACCCGTCATTTGAGCATTAATATTTTTGCTTGAATAACTCCTCCAACCCTGACCACGTATTTTCACAAACACCTCAGCTTGCACAACCCCATTACGCGACCACCGGTAGACAACACGGTCACCTAAACGATCATTCAGTGTTGTAAAGATATAAACCGTTTGAAACGGCGGCTCTCCGAGTGAGACTTCAACAGGCAGGCGCCCCACCGGCTCACGCGCACTGATCTGACCGCTCATGCGAACAGAGGCAACATCGTCGGTAAAAACCTCCACCTCAACATACTCTAAGGGCGCCTCTGATGCGGTCGATACTGCCTCCTCATCCGCTACACGGATTGCTTGTGGCTCTTCTTCGGCCAGAGGCTCACGCTCAACCTGCTCATGCTTCGCTTTTTCCACCTGCTCAACCTGCTCGACTGGCTTTATGATCTCCGCCTCGCCCTGAGCCTGTGCACCGTTTTTCAGGGCCGATACCTCTGACTCAGCGGGAGCGCTATCCACCTCTTCCTCCATAAGTTGAGGCATAACAGCACCCACCTCGACCTCAGGTGCTGCACCCTCGCCCACATCAACCTGGACAAGCTCTGGAGCCGGTATTGCGTCAGATTCAGATAAAGGTGCCTCAACCCTATGGGTGCCTTGGATATTGCTGCCTTGCATGGCACTGTAAGCAAAGTAGATCAGAACAACCAATAGACTTAAAATGGTTGTGCATGCAGCAAAAATCCGGCCATAGTGATAAGTGTACTCCTTTCTTTCTACTTTCAAAGCGTCCTGACGAAACGCCTCAACACGACGCGCAGCGGCCGCTGAACGGGCGCCATCCAACCTGTCATCGATACTGCCCCGTTTTCCCGCAGCATCGGCTGCATGGCCATCTTTTCGACCCGTATCATTGAGCACTACGCGTACTTTTAAGTTCTCTGACACTAAATCTTGAATTTTCTCTTCACTCATTGGAATCACACTCCTTCCAGGTCCGCAATCGGCTCATATTCTAAGGGCTTTAAGATAATAAGGGCTGGCAAGATGTGCCATGTGCCATTAAAAATGGCAGCAGTATAGTAAAGACCCTAAAAAGGGTAAATGCAAGATTTTAGCGAATAAACCGACATGATGCCTAATCTAAGAACCGATTAAACGCCCAATATCTTCAGGCGTCATCATATCGCGCTCATTTTTGGGATGGGACGCCACCGCTTCAGGCAGCAATTGACGCAAATGCTCTCCAAGATGAGAGAGTGCAGAGTGCTCATTGAGCCACGCCGCCTTACGTGAAACCTGATCCAGATAGTCCAAGAGCGATGCGACACCCCCCCTCTCACTCTCTGGCATCAGGCGCTCTGTAGGGTGTGCGACCTGTCGATAGGTCTCCTGCATCTGGGTCACTTGGCGGCTGCTCATATTAAGATGCATTGCGCTGAGCTCACGGGTATCCATACGCAGGTTCATCGCATGCTCAAACGCAGAAGCGACGTCGCCTGAATAAAACTGATCCGCCATCTCATTGACTTGAGAAAAAAGCGCCTCCAGTGCACGCTGCTCATCCGCATTGATATGGCCATTAACATGAAATGAAAGATGAGACGACTGGGATAACCGCCCCTGAAAATCGATCCCTTGCGACGCCTCATAACGGTAGCCTTGGGAGACCGCTAACGTTATTTGATCGCCCTCTTGGGTCATGACATTGAGGGAAAATTGATCTTCTCGTTGGTGCGCATCATAACGCGTATAGGCACTCTCTATTGGGCGATGAACCTTTTCAACCTTTTCAACAACCTTTTCAACTTTGCTTACCTCCGGTACAGACTCTATTAACGTTCCCTCTATGCGTTGATCTGAACGTTGATCTGAACGTTGCTCCATATGCTGGTCAATCCGCTCATCGAGCGTCTCATTCAGTTGAGTTAAACGCGTCTCTAGGCCTTCATTGAATATGCGCATACGATCCAGTACAGCAGAGGCTTCAGCAATACCCACAGAGATGCCTCGCTTGGCTTGTTCAGCCAACTCATGAAGCGTCTCTTCAGATTCACCTTGAGCTTGAGCAGAATTCAACCGATCCGTAACTAATTGCATCACATTGGCTGCCACCGCCTCAAGATCAACCCCTTCCTCAACCGTATCAGGGGAGAGGGAGCGGCCTTGCACTCTATCTACATCATCTGCACCTGCTCGTGAAACATAACCTGAAGAGACTATTTTGAACTGGGACACTTGAGATGGTTGGGACACTTGAGATAGTTGAGATAGGCTCACCGACAACTCAGCATTCAAAACAGCTTGAACACGTTTCGGTGCCGGCGAGTACCTGACATCCCTGTCTAGCAGAGATTGGTATTGCAACTCCTTGGCCTGTTTTTCCTTGTTTCCATGATCATTCATATCACCTTGAGGGTGAGCAGAGCCCAGAGTTCTACTTGAAACCAAATCAAAATTCAGGGCACCAAAAAGCGACATGATTCAATCCTATACCTTAAAAAGCGTAAGTCCGTCAGCCTAATCTTTATAACGGCACAATAAAGAATTGCTTTAGCCCCAATTTTAACATTTTATTTTTTATCTAAAGCGTACGTGCCTTACGACTATTTTCTCCATATGCAACGCTATTTTTCCCATACCTAACTCTTTTATTGCCATTTGCTATATAGCCATATCATCACTTCTCGGCTTATTTAATAAGAAAATAGTAGTCGACATTATCATCAAAATTCGATAAAACAATAGTTGCCCATTCTTAAAAAGACCCGCAGTATACGGTGCGCCACCCGCAATGAGCATAAACCGAGGAGCATCATGCACCCAACATGTAATAAGCTTGATAACACAGCTTATTACAAAACGGAATTAAGCCTGGGCATACTTGAAATATTTTGTTCTAACTTAGTGGACATTCACCTGCATTTGCCTACAACATAGGCTTTGGCATTAGAAATTTAGACAATTCAGAAAGTTAGACGCATACGCTTCACTCTTTTTTTCTGTATACATGACGTCGACCGTCTGAGTTATTAATATTTTTGTAACCATACAGTTGAATCCTACTATTTTGAACATATATTTACTAATGAGGCTGATGGAAACGCAATCAAAGTGCAATTACCCAGGGCTGCGCAATGAGCATCAAAGACAATGACCCAAACCGGTCTAGATTGACTGTTTTTTGCAATACAAAGCCAGTTGGTTATTGGATAATAAGCTTTAGGTTCCTAACAGTACCTTCAAATAATATGTAACAAACGCATTGAGGTCGATCATTTATGAAAAGAGTGAAACGAGATAAATTCAATCGCGCATATGCTCGTGGCTATCAAGCCGGCGTACAAGGACGCTCCAGAGACATCTGTCCATATACGGATACAAATACGCGCCAATTTTGGCTATCGGGTTGGCGCGACGGCCGCTCCGACCACTGGGCCGGTTTTACCGGTGTCTCCGGTGTTCATAAAATTAGCAACCTTTAAACAGATAGACTGATGCTGATAGGTAGGCGTTTTTACCGAAACCACACTTCAATCTAACAAAACTGGATAAAAGGGCACCACCATTTTCGAGGCGGTGCCCTTTTTATACCACTTTCCACCCTCCCCTCCAAAAGACTGGTTCGCAAAATACCAAATTGAAACCTGTTTCGAATCTCGCTATCATTAACCTGGCCATCGTTGCTCACCCAGCATATAGGCC
>JAYPBG010000069.1:11919-13353 GCA_038124075.1 Gammaproteobacteria bacterium | reverse complement strand
CAATGGAGCCGGGATTATACATGGTCTGTTATAGAGGGCAAAGGATGTTGCGGGCTCAACCCCTTTCTTTTTTTCAGTGTGCGCTTTTAGTGGCATCTATGGCATTGTCAATGGTGTTGCTCTCATCTTGTGCGATTCATGAGCGACCAGGTAACAGGGGGGAGCCCTGTACAACCTGTGTTAACTCAGGTATTGATGCGGGTTCTGCTGCGATGCGGGTTGATGATGAGCGTGCGTTGCCGCGCCCAGCGATTAAGCCGTATCAACCGCTCTCTTGGTATTTATTGGCCCTTGAGTTTCTGAAAGGGGAAGGCACGAAAGATCTAACACCTTATGGCGCAGACTTCTTAAGCTACTCTTTGGGTGGCCAGGTTAAAAAGCTCAAGCGAAATGAGATTGAGTACCAGTGGGCGCTCGACAAAGCGGTGTCCGCACTGGAGTACGCGGTTGACCGGCATGCACTAAGAGAGACCTATCAAATTACGCTGCCTGCCTATCTGGAGCGCTACAACTTTGAGCGCAAGGCCTTTCCGGTTCGAATTAATAAGGCGTTTCATTTGAACGCAAAACAGAGTATGACGCAATTACCGCCTTCGATTAAAGTGAATATCATCAATAGACATTTTAGGCCGATTTTGAGCATGAGCGATCGAGAGGGGTATAGCTTTCTAAAAGAGCGGAATAATCAGCGGGGCATCTATGTACGCTTTATTCTAGATATTAAAAAAAAGCGCAGAGGGAGGCGCGAAAACAATCTCTTTAATGCTCGCGTCGAGGAAATACACTTTGTTAATGAGATTCCCTCGCGCACCACGCGAGGGAATAAAGAGCACTTTAAGGCGTTTAAGCTTGTTAAGCTTTGATCCTTCAGATTTCTGTCAGAAGCCTGTCTCGAAGTCGAACCCGAATTGGAATATGGCCATTCAGTATCTTGCTAAGTCATAAGCTTCAGCTATATTCAGATAGTCAATACAACCCACACGACCACAACAACCCATACAACGGCTTAGGTTATTTGGATCGATTCAGGTTTGAGTGAAACTCTGATTAAGTGAAACTCTGATTAAGTGAAACTCTGATTAAGTGAAACTCTGATTAAAGGTGTAAACTATTATGGTACAAGTGAAACTACCTTTGTACATGTCTGAAGTGCTCTCACCGGATCATGATTTCTCATCCACTTGGCGGTTAAGGGGGGGGTTGACGGCGCATGGGGACCCTATAGACCGTAAGAATATTATGCAAAATTTAGCACGAGAGACGAGGCCTATCGTTCAGGAAGCGCTTAATCAGGAAGCTGGGGTTAAAAATATTCAGTGCGTGATTAATGCGATGAATCATCTCTTAAAGCACTATGGTAACCCTGAGAAAAAGCTGAGTGAGGTTTTAGGTACGCCGGTTAAACTGAGCTATTCGATGGTTTCAGGTTCTTCA
>JAYPBG010000069.1:2172-11909 GCA_038124075.1 Gammaproteobacteria bacterium | reverse complement strand
TATTCACGAGGCGGTGGGACCTATCTTGTTGATGAGCTCGCTAAGTTGGATGGCGTTGATATACAGAAACGGCATTTATGCTTCTGTCATGATCATTATCCAACTTTTAATTCACATTGGGCTTTTCCGTTAGCTGAAAATAATAGAGAGGAACTCATGCAGTATTTTGCTGCCCTCTCGGTTTATTCTTGTTTGACAGGTGAAGGTCATTATAAAAGAACGGTGATGGGGGCGAAGATCCTGCCGCCTGCACTTTTGTCGCTCTATGGAAATTTAGAGAGTCTCTCTTTGAATTGGGTGCATACCGTTCGTGATTTCCCAAGCGCTTATCGGTCGTTAAAAAAGATGTATTCAGCCCATGAAAAAGGGATCGAATATGTGCAGTATGAGAATCATACCGGTCAATCAGGAGAGGGCGTTAACCCTATCTACTTGTCATTAAGCGTCTGGTTTATCAGTAACCTGTATGTTTTGCCTGTTCAGGAGGGCCTGCCTTTTGTCTCTGAGCCCGTCTCCTGGAGTAATGGCTCTGTACAGGAGACGTTAAATAATATTATAGGTATGGTTGATCGATATCTTGATCAGCAGATGAAAGTGCCTAAAACGCCAACAATCAATCCTATTGTTCTGAAGTATGAAGATATACCCTCTTTTATGAATAAACTTTCCAGTGAGCGTGGGCGCCAGTACTCAGTCAATACGTTTAAAATAAAGCCCAAAGCCGAATTAGACTCTGAGGACGCGCACACTATATATCGAACATTTTGCGAACAGATCAAAAGAGTGTATGATCACTATGGTTTCGTCTTTCCAGATCTTTAGTTCATCATAATGGCAAACAGCGCGAGTGCGGCTGCAGAGGACATTATTAAAAATCTGCCCAGTGCCGGTTGTGGGCAGTGAGTTGACGCCGTTTGCTTTATCCTCTTCATAATCCCGTATATCAACAAGATTGGTGGTGCCAAAGAGCAGCAGTGCGGCGGGCAGGTAATCTTGAGGCGAGGCCAAAACTGAAAAATTGTGATCGTGCATAACGCTGGGCAGCACGGTGGTCGAGAGTGCCCACATAGCGGAGAGGTAGAAAGGTTTGACGGGACCAAAGTGGGATTTTATCTGTTTGTAAAAAACAGTGGATGCTAATAGAGGGATAAAGGGGCGAGTTTCGGGGGATTTATTCAGCTCTGTAAGCGTGTAGATACCGCTGCTTGCAATGGCCGCTATGACGGCGTCGCGGTGTTCCTCTATGGCTTTATAACGTGCTTTTTTGGATTCGCTCACAACGCCGCCTTTGGCCTCTTCGGCATCGAGCAGTCGATCGAGACCGTAGGTGAAATAGCCAATGCAGCATTGAAGAAAAATATCTTTTGGGCCCATAATATTTTCACCGTAGCGGTGTTGGGTAAATATCTGGGCAAATAAGTTGAGAGGAAGGCCGATCTGTATGCCAGGGATCGGATTTTTAAACTGCTTAAATTGGTTGTAGAGTTCGATGACTTCAGGGGGGATTTTCAGGGTATTATTCAGGTTCTCTTTAATGCTTGTATCGAAGTCTGTATTACGGTCTGTATTACGGTCTGTGTCAATGTTTGTTGTATTAAGTGGGTTTTGATCGCACTGCGTTGATGTGTCAGGTGCGTTGTCGTTGTCGTTCTGTTTGCACTGCAGTTGAGTGAGGCATAGTCGTGTTGGTGCTGTGTGGGGTGCTGTGCGCAAGGGTGGGTAGATTGTGCGCGTGCTGCTTGGCAGCAGAGGAAGAGATGGGCCCTGCCCTTGCCTCTGCCTTGCGGTTAAGGTATGTAGGCGCACAGAGTGCCCTGACGGTGTGAAGGTTCTATGTGAGTGTGATGAGGTGTGTGATGAAGCGAGTGTTGGTTGAGGGTTGATGTTATGGGCGAATGCGACCAGAGAGGTCCTGCTTGAGGCTAACATAGTGTAGGTGCTCCTTTCCAAATACTTCCAAATACTTCCAAATACTTCCAAATACTTCCAAATACTTCCAAATTGTTTCCATACGGTGTTTAGTTAGGCGCACCATACTATGGGATTCGTTGAGATAGGTCAAACCCCGGTGGCTACAAAGCTGTCGATCAGCATGTCTTTTGCTTTAGCGCCCGAGGTCAAGCAGTGCTTGCGAACTTTACGTACAAAGCTCTCTGCGCCGCACATGTAGATCTGTCGATCTTTAACGGTGGGAAAGTCTCTCTTAAGCTGTTCATACAGGTCGCCTTCTATTATAGGTATAGGCTGGGTGTTTGCTGGCTGTTCCGCCTGTTGTGCAAGGGCGGTGACAGAGAGGTTAGGGTATTGCTCACTGAGTGCGTTGAGCTCGTCCAGTAAGTAGAGCTGTGTGGCGTGCCGTGCACCGATGATGAGGTCAATTTTACCTTGATGTTCACGATGAAGGGCTTCTTTTAAGAGCCCGTAGAGAGGGGCCAGGCCTGTACCCATACCGACCAGCAACAGGTCTTTCTGTGAGGATTCTGGCGTGTATATGCAGTGACCGTAGGGGCCCTCCACCGTTAAGGTGTCACCTGCGGAGAGTGTTTCAAAGGCCCACTGGCTGAAGAGGCCGTCTGGAACGCACTTGATCTGGAACTCAATGAAGTCATCCTGTAGCGGTGTACTGGCTAATGAGTAGCTTCTGCTGACACCTTCATGGTTTGTGACGGTGACAAACTGTCCGGCGTGGTAGTTGAGGGTGGGCTCACAGCGTATGCGCAGGACGCTTTGGTTCAAAGGGGTGACATCGAGGACTTTGCACTCAGCTTTTTCTGCTGCGCTGTCCACGTCTGTAATGGTTAACGCTTCGGTGGGGGTGCAGCAGCAGGGTAAGAAATACCCAAGCTGGCTCTGAGCGGCGTTGAGGTTTGCCTGGGATTCAGGGGAGGGTTGGCCGGACGTGGCCTGCATGATGCAGGTGTGGCAGATGCCTTTATTGCATCGGTAAGGATGGTCGTACTCGTGCCTTAGTAGTCCGTCAAGTACGGTTTCGCCCTCTTCAAGGGGCAGTGTTTTGTTGTCATAGTGAACAGAGTTAGGCATAAGCGTTGATGGGTTCCTTGGTTTTGTCAGGGGGTGTACCGTTTAAGTGTTGTTGGTCAATTATCCTACGCGGGCTAGGATCGTGTCCAGTGCTTTGGCTGGCAGTACTCTTTTTAAAAATGAAAATAGATAGGTTGGAAAGGTGACCGGGTAGCGTACTTTAGGCTTCTTGCTCTCAAGAGCGTGCAGGACCTTAGGCACGATCGCTTCAGCGGGCAGCGTGAAAGGGGCGGCAGGGCCCTCTGTGTTGAGGCGTTCGGCAACTTGCGCGTAGTGTGCTTTGTGGTGGCTCTTTTCCGGTTGAATATACTGTTTGTACATCTGAAAGGCGTTTTGGCGAAAACGGCTTTCGATGGGGCCGGGCTCGATTAAGCTGACATGAATATGGGTGTCGGCCAGCTCCAGGCGAAGGGTGTCGCTGAGCCCTTCAAGGGCGTATTTTGAGGCGTTATAGGCACCGCGGTATTTTAATGAGACCAGCCCCAACACTGAGCTGTTTTGAATGATGCGCCCATAGCCTTGCTGTCGCATTACCGGAATGACTTTAGCGGTTAACTCATGCCAGCCAAAGAGGTTGGTCTCAAACTGGTTTCTAAGCGCTTCACGCGACAGGTCCTCTACAGCGCCGGGCTGCCCAAAGGCGCCATTATTGAAGAGTGCGTAGAGGTGCCCGTTACTCTTTTCAAGCACTTTGTCGAGGGCATGTTGGATGGAGGTGGAGTCGGCGTAGTCGAGTTGGAGCGCGTCGAAACCTTGGTCTTGCAAGGTTTTTACATCGTCTGTTTTTCGAGCGGTGACGATGAGGGGGTAGCCGCGCGCCTTTAAGCCGTGAGCAACGGCCAGGCCGATGCCGCTTGAGCAGCCGGTGATGAGTAGGTTTCGTTTTTCTATGGGGCATTCATGCGCGTGTGATGAGGGCATAGTGACTCCAAAGTTTGGTTATGGTTAACGCTTATATAGCGGGGGGGTATCTTTGTCGGGGCGCTGTTTAAAGCGCTTGTAGCTCCACTGATATTGTGGAATGGCCTTGTTGACGCACTGCTCTATGGATCTGTTCAGTCCCACCGCGGCCTCTTCGAGGTTGTGTGAAAAGAGCGCCTCTTCCACGGGCAGGATGTGAACGTCAAACTGGGCGCGCTGCTCTGTGCGTATGGTAAAGATCATCAAGGCGTGTGCGTGAGTGTCTTTGAGAAGGCGAGGCACCAGTGTGGGGGTCAGTGCGGGGCGGTTGAAAAAAGAGGCAAAGCGCCCACTTTTCAAAGGGGGCTCTTGATCGGCGAGAATCACGGTCGTGCCGCCCTTTTTTAGATGCCGATAGACCGCCTTTACACCGCTGGCGGTCGTAGGGACGGTCTTGGTGCCATGGCGGTTGCGTGCCTCATGCATCAGTCTGTCCAGTTCAGGGATTTTAGCCGGTTGGTACATCGCTAAAATATTGGTTTTGGTTGAGATGTAGTGGTTGGTCAGCTCCCAGTTGCCTAAGTGGGGTAAAATCAGGATAAGCCCGCGCTCCGATGCAAGGGCATCGTCGAGCAGCGCTTCGTTGTGAATATGGTGTAAAAGCTTACGGCCAAACTCGAACGGGCTGTTCCAAAGCGCACCGGTCTCGGCGATGGTTTTACCGGTTTCCAAGATCGCCTGTTTGGCCAATCGCTTCTGTTGTGCTGGGGAGTGGTCGGGAAAGCAGGCTTTGATGTTGGTCTCGGCCACATAACGTGCACGACCGCGTGAGGCCCACATCATATGGCCAATGCCCGTACCGACCCTCTGTGTCATGTTCATCGGCATATGGCTGAAGAGCTTGAGCAGCGTGACAGCGGCTGCACCTTTGGTGAAATGTTTGGTGAAATGCTGTTTAATGGGCATACCGTTCTGTTTGCCTATAAAGTGTTAATTTTGAGTTGTCATATTCTAACAGGATCCTTATGATCCTCCAGACTGCAGGGCACTTTTTTCTTGGCTTTTAGGTTTGTTGTGGTTTTGCGGTTTTTATCGGTGTTAATGGTATTGTTAATGCGGGCCTTGGGTATCGGGCCTGGTTATATAGGGTTTGAACAGGAGGAGATGAGTGGGTTCAGGTGATGCAAATAATATAGAAGATGTAGAGGATATAGAAAATGTAGAGGGTGCAGAAGGGTTAGAGGCGTGCTTCGATAAGAGTCCAAAAGAGAGTCTAAAAGAGGACTCAAAGGATGAGTTGCTCAAGCCTGTGGCCGCCTTTTTAGGCTGTGCAACGCCTCAAGCATGGCTCGACAGAGCGGTGGATGAGAAGGCGATTCTACTGGTTGACCATGCGCACTGTGAAAAGAAGGCCGCATCGACTGCGCTGAATCTGCTGTTTCGTTACGTTGACCGGACTGAACTGCTGCATAAACTGGCTCAGCTGGCCCGAGAAGAGCTGCTCCACTTTGAGCAGGTGCTTGATATTATGGAGAAGAGGGGGGTGCAATATGAGCACCTGCAGCCATCGCGTTACGCTCAAGGCCTTAGGCAGCATGTGCGCACGTATGAGCCGGCGAAGCTGATTGACACATTGATCATTGGTGCTTTTATTGAGGCCCGTTCATGTGAACGCTTTGCGGCGTTGGCGGATGTGGTGGATGCTGAATTGGCGAAATATTACCGATTTTTACTGAAGTCGGAGAGCCGGCACTTTTTGGATTATCTTGAGTTGGCTCGCCTCTATTTTGATCAGCATGCAGGGGCCCATGATGGGCAAGTGCGCAGCAGAGATGTTCGCCCTGATGAGTTTGATGAGCGAGTGGCGTTTTTTAGACGAGAAGAGTCCCGGTTGATTCTTGAGCCGGATGAACTGTTTCGGTTTCACAGTGGTGTCCCTAACGGCCGTTTTTGAGAGGCGATCCACCCTTTTTATTTTGAAGTCTTGGGGGGGAATACCTTCTCATGCGCGCTTTCGTGCATCAAGGCGTGCACCCCAAGATTAATCTGCACTAAAAATAAGCAAAAAAGCCCTAAAAGCAAATTTTTTTCTGGCATGAACCTTGCGTTATCGACTCTTCTGGTTGGCGTGTACTTTGGTCATTGGCGCCACAGGTTCTCCATGTCCTACGTTATGGCTTGAAAGAAGCGGTATGAGTAGGAGGTAAATCGATACCACTAAAATAGAAGAGTAAAGCATGATCTCATCACTACGTTCAGCAACAAACCATCTAAGCAATAACGACAGCCAAAATAAACAGGTTGTAAGCAAGCGAAAAAAAGTTAAACGCGTCTCTTTTGAGAAAGGAACACCTCTAGCCCCAGCACCGAGGCTGTATAACCCTGTTGCTGAGAGGCTTAGCTCTATCGATAGAAAATTTAACAATTTTTACAAGCATGCCTCTGCTAAAGAGCTTGAATTTCCTAAGTCCATGTTTGACCATGAGAGTATGCTCTTTGATAACAATACGTTATTGAGCTCTCCCCAATTACCCGATAGCAGCAAGACTCATATGTCGTCAGAGTGCGAGCGTCAGCTATCAGGGTACAGCATGCTTATGGATATTGACGAATGCTTATGGGGGGAGCAACCTGGGTAAGTAACAAAGCTGATGAAATTTAAATAATGATTATGGTAATGATTATGGTAATGATTATGGTAATGATTATGGTAATAGTTATGGTAATAGTTATGGTAATAGTTATGGTAATATATCACTGTAGTAGCTTGTAAGCTTTACATTGCAGTCTCGCTAGATGTTAGTTGTGAATAGAATCGAACCTAATTTTTATTCCACTCTTTTATCTATGGAGCTCACTATGAAAAAGTCACTTGCATTACTCTCAATTTTCCTAATATCTTCTTTACCTCTTTCATCCTTCTCAACAGTGATTGTGCCGGGTAGTTTACAAGTTGACCCAGATAATTGGGATGACATCGCCAATTTTTATTCGAACATCGCGGAATCGGAGCAGCTATTCAGCACGTCTGAGGCGTGGGCTGACGATTTGGACAGCGGTATGGTGCCCACCGCTCTTGTGAACGAATTTAAAAACAATATCGATGATGTCTTTGCTGCTGGCGTAGCCAGTACGGAGGTGGCTGTTGAGGTCAGTTCACGCCAGTGGCTGGTTCTATTTTTTACAAACGGTATACCTAATCCAGAGGGGAATGCGAGTTGGGGGTATACTATTAAGCACGAAAATAATGCATTAAATGTCTATGACGCAATGACCAACAGTCATAATGGTGTTGCCCTAACGACAAGAGTCTTTTCTACAGAGCAGGCAGGTATAGACGAATACGTATATACCCAGACCTTATCAACCCGGGAGCGAAGCAATAATGACTCGCTTGTAGATTTTCTAACGCCCGATCGTACTGCTAAGGGACAGTTTAGAGGTTATTCATATGGGCAAGGTGACCTACAACTGGATGGGGCCAAAGGTGCCGAAACCCCTTTAGCTGAACTACTCTGGTATTACTCAATGTCCACCGATCCGGATCCCAGTGAACACGATAGGAATATTGATTACCCCTTGCTTGATGTGGACGGGGAGTGGGCTACCTTTTTTTATACCTCGCAAAGCGAGCCTATGATTCGTGATTATATTCTGACTACTCGAGGCAGCATGAGGGGGGTAGCAGGTTGGGCAACGATTCCCGAACCTCCATCGCTGAGCCTTTTTTGTTCTGGTTTGTTGGCGTTGTTGTGCATGAGGCGCAATAGGCCTCATGCACTCTCTTGCAGCCGGTTGGCTTATTAAGGTTCATCAAGCGTGAACGACTTGAGCAAGGCGTCTCCCTGATGCAGCAGTAAGTACCATCCTTGCTGGTCCCAATCGCCCAATACAATACGTTTGGGTTGATCTACAGGGCTGTCTGAATCAGTTCGGTTATAAAGGTGGATCTTAGGTCGGTGGGTATGGCCGTGGATTAAGGTCTTCACGTGCAGTTGTGCCATTTGATGGTCGACACTGTCGGGTGAGACGTCGGTGATTTGATCATAGTGTTCGCGGTCAGCGGCGTGTTTATGGTCAGCGGCCTGCTGAGAGCGGTTTTTGCTTTCGGTGCGTATCGCGCGAGCAATGTCGAGCCGCTCCTCAATGGGTTTGCTGAGGAACGCCTGCTGCCACGCTGGATTCCGGACCATGGTCCGGAATTGCATGTACGCTTGGTCATCCGTGCAAAGGCTGTCGCCGTGCATAAGCGCGTAGCCGTGTGATTGTTGGTCAGCGCTGTTCTGCTTCAGCGCTGTTTCGGTGTTCGGTGCTGAAAGAATCAGCAGGGTGGGGTCGCTCAGCCGGGTCATGCCCGCGGCTGCGCAGTATTGATCACCGAGCAGGAAGTCTCGATTGCCTGCCATAAAGTAGAGCTGAGTGCCGGTGTTGGCGACGGCTTTGAGCGCTTTTGCTATGTGCTTGGAAAAGGCGGTTTCGTGGTCATCACCAATCCATACCTCAAAAAAATCACCCAATATAAAAAGGGCTTTATAGGGGCCGTCTTGCCCTAACAGCGCGTTGTCACAGCGTGGCTCAGCGCGATTAGCATCGATGATGGATGATAAGAGCTTCAGAAAGCCTTGGAGAATATCTTGGCGCGGCACTTCAAGATGAAGATCGGATATAAAGAGTATCCGATCTTCATCTGTATAGTGCAGCGCTTTAGAGGGTGAATTGTTCATTGAACGGCTTTACGGTCTATTCGGACCCACCCTCTGCCAGGGTCGCTTTTGTGATGACGATCGGTTCGGTGGGCACGTCTCTATGAAAACCGTGGCTACCGGTCTCAACGGCTTTGATTTTATTCACGACATCCATGCCTTCTGTCACCTTGCCAAAGACGGCGTAGCCCCAACCTTCTTCCGTTTCGGACTTGAAGTTAAGAAAACTGTTGTTGGCGATGTTGATAAAGAATTGGGCAGAGGCGGAGTGTGGGTCATTGGTGCGAGCCATGGCGATGGTGCCTAGATCGTTTTTTAACCCATTGTTGGCTTCATTTTTGATTGGGTCTGAGGTTGGTTTTTGGTTCATGCTCTCATCAAAGCCACCGCCTTGAATCATAAAATCATTGATCACGCGGTGAAAGACGGTGCCGTCATAGTGGCCAGCTTTGACGTAGTTGATGAAGTTGGCCACAGTCAGAGGGGCTTTCTCTTCATCCAGTGCCAGAGTAATGTCACCGTGGGTTGTCTGTAGGGTTACTTGTTGGGTTGCCATATAATTAAGGGTCCTATAATTTGATTGCCTATAATTGAGTTGATCATTGAGCGATTATTGAGTTGATGGTTGCCTTTAGGTTTTAAAAGTGAGCCAGGGCTTGAGCTAGAAAGAGTATACTAAACTTAAGCCTATCTCAACGCAGCGTCAAAATTTCGTGCTGAGTAAAAAAATCAGTACAGTAGCTCTGTTAAAATCTTGCTTAGACGCCTATGATATCATCGCTTTGCGAGAGTAAGTGATCGATTGTTAAACAACGTTCGATCTATTGGGTAAAACCCGCCATTGAAACCCGTTAGGAAACATCCATGAGTTCGGAACCGAAGCACTTTATACAGACCATAATTGAAGAAGATTTAGCCAACAAGAAGCATGATTCCATAGTGACACGTTTTCCCCCAGAGCCAAATGGCTATTTGCATATTGGCCATGCCAAGTCCATATGCTTGAATTTTGGTCTATCTGAACAGTATCAAGGGCAGTGTAATCTGCGCTTTGATGATACAAATCCAGAGAAAGAGAGCCAAGAGTATATT
>JAYPBG010000069.1:1519-2162 GCA_038124075.1 Gammaproteobacteria bacterium | reverse complement strand
GCGCGATGTAGAGTGGCTGGGGTATCAGTGGGAGGGCCCGGTCCGTTATGCGTCGAGCTACTTCTCGAATCTCTATGAGTTGGCGCTGGAGCTGATTAAGAAGGGCAATGCCTATGTTTGCAGTCTGTCGGCGGATGAGGTGCGAGAATACCGGGGCACCTTGACAGAACCGGGTAAAAACAGCCCCTATCGAGATCGCTCCGTTGAAGAAAATCTTGAGCTGTTTGAGGGGATGAAGGCTGGGAAATTTGAAGAGGGGACGCATGCTCTGCGCGCTAAGATTGATATGGCGTCGCCCAATATCAACTTGCGTGATCCTGTTATCTATCGAATACGGCACATCCATCATCATCAGACAGGGGATGATTGGTGCATCTATCCCACCTATGACTATACACATGCGCTGTCGGATGCGTTGGAGTCGATAACGCATTCGCTCTGCACCTTAGAGTTTGAGTCGCACCGTCCGCTCTATGACTGGGTTGTTCAGCAGTTTCAGCTCCCCTCGACGCCGCGTCAGATTGAGTTTGCCCGTCTTAACCTGAATTATACCGTGACCAGCAAGCGAAAATTAAAAACGTTGGTTGATGAGGGGGTGGTTGATGGTTGGGATGACCCGCGCATGCCCACCATTTCTGGTCTA
>JAYPBG010000069.1:0-1509 GCA_038124075.1 Gammaproteobacteria bacterium | reverse complement strand
TTTCACGCCTGGTTCGATCCGACAGTTTTGCGAGGCGATTGGGGTCACCAAAGCGGACAGCATCGTTGATATGGGCATGTTGGAGTTTGCGATTCGAGATGACTTGGATAAACATGCATCGCGCGCCATGTGCGTACTGCGTCCTCTAAAAGTGGTCATTACCAATTACCCTGAAGGTGAGGAGGTGCTGCTGGATGCGCCTAAACACCCTAAAGAGGATATGGGGGTGCGTAAGCTCCCCTTTGGGCGCACCCTCTACATCGATCGCAATGATTTTGAAGAGGTGCCTCCGCCGAAGTATTTTCGCTTGGCCCCTGGTAAAGAGGTACGCTTGCGTAACGCCTACGTGATTCGTTGCGATGAGGTGATTAAAGATGAAGAGGGCAACATCGTCGCGCTGCACTGCAGTTACGATGATAAAACCTTAGGCAAAAAGCCGGAGGGTCGAAAGGTAAAAGGTGTTATTCACTGGGTCTCTGCCGAGAAAGGTGTGCCCTGTGATGTGCGACTCTATGATCGTCTGTTTGATGTAGAGAACCCCGATGCCGCTGCCTCAGCTGATGGAAAAACGTTTACCGATTTTATTAACCCTGAGTCGCTGGTTGTGGTAGAAAACGCAATAGCGGAGCCAAGCCTTGCTGAGGTTGATTCGCAGGCGCGGTTTCAGTTTGAACGCGAAGGCTATTTTATTTTAGACCCTCTTGAGTCTGAACGACGCGGTCATAATGTCTTTAATAGGACGGTTACCCTGAAAGATTCATGGGATAAAATCAGCAAGAAGTGATTCATGCATAGGAATGGGTACGAAATAATAGGGTAGAGAAAGTTATGAGTTCAGACAATGCGATCCATACAGAGGGCGTGATCCGTCCGACCTTGCAGGTCTACAACAGCCAGTCGCGAGAAAAAGAGCCATTCAAGCCGATGAATCCGCCCGAGGTCTCAATGTATGTCTGCGGCATCACCGTCTATGACTACTGCCACATGGGGCATGCTAAATCGTTGGTCTCCTTTGATACCATTGCCCGTTACCTTCGGGCGGTGGGGTATCAGGTTAAACTGGTGCGCAATATTACGGACATCGACGATAAAATCATTAAGCGCGCGGCTGAAAATCAAGAGCCCTATGATGTGCTGACAGAACGCTTCATTGGGGCTATGGATGAGGATTGTCTTCAGCTGAACGTACAAAAACCTGACCTTGAGCCAAGAGCCACAGAGTTTATGCCTCAGATCATCACCATGATTGAGCAGCTGATAGAAAAGGGTTTTGCCTATGCGGCAGGCAATGGTGATGTCTACTATGAGGTGAGCACTTTTCCAAACTACGGCGCATTGTCGAAAAAAAATCTTGATGAGCTTCAGGTAGGCAAGCGTGTTGAGGTGGAGCAGGAGAAGCGATCACCGCTCGATTTTGTGTTGTGGAAAGCGGCTAAGCCGGGTGAGCCTGCATGGTCATCCCCCTGGGGTGAGGGGCGTCCCGGTTGGCATATCGAGTGTTCAGCCATG
>JAYPBG010000068.1:12360-13544 GCA_038124075.1 Gammaproteobacteria bacterium | reverse complement strand
ATTATAGCCACTTGACAAGTACTGTACCGTTGTTGGTCGAGTGCCTAGGTACATTGCTTGTCAAGCAGCTAATCATAGCTATGATTAGCTATGATTTTATTTGGTTTTATTTTATGACTAAGACATTGTGCTCCGCCTGTTCTATGATGCGCTCTGCGGCATGGCCAACCAACCTGTCTGAAAAGCCGGGGTGTGCGCGGCTGCCTAATACAATCAGTGGGTTTTTTAGCGTTTTTGCATGCTCATTGACGATATCGTCTATCGCGCCATGCTTTGAGTGCAGTTGGTCGCGCGTCAAGTGAAATGTATTTAAAAACGCCTCTATTCGCTTATCATCCTCTTCGGGTACGGTCCCAACAAAATACTCCCCGGCGCCATAGGCTGACAAAACAGGGGCCATCTGCTCTGGAATTGAGGGAAATGCGTGGATCAGCTCGATTTCACCACCCAGCAGTTGGCGGTTATGATAGGTGGTCTCCATCACAAGATTGTTCAGCTCGGTATGTTGTGGGTTGTGGGGGTCCACACCCACCAGCCAGTGCATCTCTTCAAGCGGTTGTGCGGCTCGCACCAGCATGACAGGTTTACTGCTGACGCGAATCAGTTGCCACTCATCGATCTGCATAAAAAGGCGTTCGTATGCAGGGTGCTGCTTAAGTGATTTAAAGATGCAGCTTATTGGGCGCTCCTCTTTTTCACTCTCTGTGAGAAGCTGTTCGACGGCTTTGAAAGGGCGTTTTTGCCAAACCACGTTTGCTTCGATCGATATTGGGGAGGGGCGGCTGGAGGTTTTTTCAGCGAATGCTTCAACCTGTTGGTCCAAGAGTGCATTCAGCCACTCTTCACGTTCGCTGACCAATTCCCGCCTTAAGTTATGGAGTATGGTGCCTGTGACCATGGTGTTGATTTCGGATGCGTAATTATAGACAGCCATGGCGGCTGTGATTTCAACATGGTGTCCGCTTTTCTGCAGTGCATCTGCCCAGATCAGTGCTTGTGTCAATGCCGGCTGCTGCTCTTGACCCTCCTCTATAACAACGAGTAGGCGGTCAGTGGGTGTTTCAATCCGTTTGTCTGCTTCTTGGTTTGTTGAGAGCGTGTCCATGGTCTACCTTCCTTTCGATCCATTTCTCTGTTTGTACGACATCGGGCGCTTACTTATTATCATGTTAGAGAAATAGGGG
>JAYPBG010000068.1:0-12350 GCA_038124075.1 Gammaproteobacteria bacterium | reverse complement strand
ACGTAATGGTACGTAGGTGCTTGGTATGTATAAAAAATAGATTATAATAGTGGCAGCTTGGCTGTAGGCTAAAGGATCAGTGCATGGGGATTAACAAGACGTTTTATGAGGTGTAAATAAGTCAATGGTTGCGAATATGGAAAAGGGTGTGGCATCTTGGTCGGTCTATCTTATTCGATGTGGTGATAATTCGCTTTATACGGGTATTTCAAATGATGTGGTCAAGCGGTTTTTAGTGCATCAATCCAATCATCGGACGGGTGCAAAGTACCTTAGGTCTCGTCATCCCCTCAAACTGATTTTTACCCTGGAGGCGGGTGATCGTGCTGAGGCCAGTCGGTTAGAGGCGGGTATAAAAAAGCTTTCAAAAGAGAAAAAAGAGCAGTTGGTTTGCGGAGAACGCTCACTTTCTGACTTAGGGTTATTTAAGTGAGGTGGGTCTGAGATGGTGGTTAAGAGCGACTTTAATGCGCATATGTTCAAAAAGGCTTTTCCTCTTTTTCAGCAGCCTGAAAACAGAGGGCTGATCTATCTTGATAATGCCGCAACCACGCAAAAGCCGGATTGTGTGATTGAGGCCATTACGGCGTTTTATTACCATGCCAACGCCAATGCTCATCGCGCCAGTCATCGTCTTGCCCGAAAGGCGACGCAGATGGTTGAGTCGACACGAGCAAAAGCGGCTCAATTTTTAGGGGCTGCCTCCCCTGATGAGGTGGTCTTCTGTCGCGGCGCCACGGAAGCACTGAATCTATTGGCGGCGTCGCTGGGTGACTCTTTGGTGTCGGGTGATGAGATTATTCTCTCTTATGCTGAGCACCACGCCAATATTGTCCCATGGCAGATGGTTGCGGAGCGTACGGGCGCTCAATTAAAGTACCTCCCTTCTGAAAAGCGTCAGGGGCCAAACAGCATCATGGGGCGGCCAGAGGTCAATGCGTTGGAGGCGCTTATCACGAATAGGACCCGCATGGTCTCCATTACGGCGGCGTCTAATGTGCTGGGGTTTAAAGTGGACTTGCAGGCGATACGGCGTATTTTAGATCGTTGTCAGGCGCAGGGTGTTGTGGATCGCCCGATTGTTTTTATTGTGGATGCCTCGCAGCAGGCTGCGCATGAATCTCTGGAGGTTGAGCAGATTGGGTGTGACTTTTTAGTCTGCTCTGCGCATAAATTTTATGGCCCGACCGGTATTGGGCTGCTCTATGGTCGGCGTGATGTGCTGCATGCGTTACCGCCCTGGCAGGGGGGGGGTGAAATGATTGAGCGTGTTGGCCTGATGCGCAGTGACTATGCGAGCGGTGTTCACCGTTTTGAAGCAGGTACCTCTTCGCTGGCAGGTCTGGCGGGTTTGAGTCGCTGCTTTGATTTTTTAGAAGCACTTGATCGTGTTGCTGTGGCTGAACATGAGCAGAGGGTTACGCGCTACCTGCATGATGCGTTGTCAGCCATGCCAGAGGTTGTGCTGCTGACGCAGCCCGAAAACAATGTCGGTATAGTGACATGGGTGCCGTGTGAAGGTGTGCATATTCAGGACATTGCCTACTGGTTGGATGAGCGTGATATTGCGGTACGCGTTGGGCGTCACTGCGCGGAACCTTTAATGAATGAGTTGACGTACTCTGCAACGTTACGGGCTTCTATTGGTGCTTACACGACACTTGAGGAGGCTGAGCAGTTTGTTGTGGCCCTCAAGGAGGGGGTGCGGCAGCTGAGGCAGGCACCGAATCAGGGGGCGGGTGCTCGTTCAGATCATAGCTCTGAGGGGGCAGCATCGCCTCTTGGCTCGGATGCCATGTCTGGCGATCTCTCCGATTCTCTTGATCCCCCTCTTGACCACCCCTCTGATCATCTGGAGGGTTTGAATATGGATGATCTTCGGGCGGTAAAACATTGGCAGGCGCGTTATAGAACGTTACTAAAGTGGGGGCATGCGGTTGTGCGTAAGCCTCAGCTTCGCGGTGAGGCGCACCGCTTAAGAGGGTGTGAAGCCGATGCTTGGATGGATGTCGTGGTCGATCAGCAGGGGCGTTACCAGGTGTACATTGACAGTGACAGCCGTGTTGTTCGTGGGTTGGCGGCTTTGGTGTTGGTGCTGGTGAATCATAAAACGTCAGATGAGATCAAGGCGGTAGATCTGGAGGCTGTTTTTGCTGAGCTCGGTTTGAGTAAGCACTTGAGTCAGTCAAGGAGCAATGGGTTTCAGGTGATGGTGGCCCGACTGTATGAGTTCGTTTCGGCTTGATGATGTGCGTGAAGAAGAGAGGAAACCGGCTTAGGGGAGCCTAAGCCGGTTTCCTGTTTGTGCTGGTTTCCTATTTGTATTAGTGAGTGATCAGCCGTTGGTTTGGTCTGAAGCTTCTGCTCCAGTCGTTGCGTACTCTTTATCTGATTTAGCCGTTTGCGAGGCCTCACCACTGCTGGCCTGGGTGGTTGGTGCGCTTTTTGGGCGCTTGGCCGTCTGCTTTTCAGCTTGAGTGGAGGGTGGAGTCTCTTTTACGATCTCCTTTTTTGTTTCTCCCTTTGCCTCTTTTACCTCTCCTTTTGTCTCTCCTTTTGTCTCTTTCGCCTCTTTGGAGTTGGAGGCTTTTGCCGTTTTCGCAGGTTTCGCAGCTTTTGTTTCGCTCGGCTCTTTCTTCTCCTCGCTTTTAGCTGCAGCGGATGGCTCTGATGCAGCGGATGGCTCTGATGGTTCTACAGGTGTGTTGCTGCTTTTTGCTTCAGGGGCAGGGGTGTTGTTGCCGGCTTTTGGGCTTTTCCCTTTTCGTCTGTCGCGAGGGTCGTTGAGTGCGCGACGTTGCCGGCGACGCTCTTTTCTTGGGTCCACCTTTTTTGCAGGTTTCTCTTCCTCTTGCTTATCGGTACTGATATCAGCCGATTGACCTCCTGTTTCGCTCTTTGCTTTCTCTGTTTTCCCAGTTTTCCCAGTTTTCTCTGCTTTCGCCTCTGTTTTGGCTTCTGTTTTGGCCTCTGCTGCTTTGACGCTCTGGGTTTCCTTGTTGTGCCCCTTGGTCTCTGCTGTGTTGTTGGATGCCGCAGGTGTGTTAAGGTCCTCTGTACGGTTGCGGGTCTCAGGGGTCGCAGCTGTTGAGGTGTCTATAGGGTCCTCGCCAAAGCTTGCAGGGCGCTCTTTAGCATAGTTTACAGGCGCTACTCCAACGGTCGCAGTGGTTGCGCTCCCCTGGGTGCCAGTGGGTGTAGGCGCTCGGTTGCTGACGGGGTTGTGAGCGTTTTGGTTATGGCTACCTTGATTATGGGTACCTTGTTGGAATGGCGCAGCGGCCTGTTGAGGTTGAGTGCTGCTTTCTGCTGGACCTTGTGCACCTTGATTCACTGGGGTGGTTGATGGTTGATCAGTAATAGGCTGCGTGTTGTTACCAATCGTTGCGTTCTCTTCGCGACGGCGGTTTTGGTTTCTGTTGCCTCTGCGCCCATCTTTTTGTCGTCTGTCGTTACGGTTTCGGTTGCCGCCGCGTGTATTTCGGTTGCCAGAGCGGTTGTCACTGCGGCTCTCATTGCGGCTCTCATTGCGGTTGTCACTGCGGCTCTCATTGCGGTTGTCACTGCGATTTTCTACGTCATCGTTGCGTTCAGACTGATCGGCTCTATCACTACGGCCTCTGTGTCTGTCGTTGCGATTGCCATCACGAGAGCCATCACGAGAGCCGCCGCGGTTGCGCCCATCATTGCGACGGCGTCGATTGTTGGTGTTACGACGGTTTTGGCCTCCCCCTGTTCGACGTGACTGAGGTCTCTGCTGATTGCGCTCAGTCGATTCAGCTTGCTCGTCGCCCTGCTTGCTGGCTTCTGCGCCTTGGTTGCTTTCCTGTTCTTCATTTTTAAAGAGCGAGCCAACCCAGTTGCTGAAGCGTGTTAACGCAGTTGGGCCCTCTTTTTTCGCCGCTGCGGGCGCAGGTGCAGCCGGTTGTACGAGACGTACGGCCGCCTCTTGGCGGGGTATCGGTGCCTCTGGAATATAAGCCTGAGTATCGGTTTCGTCATCGGTCTCTGTTTTCAGTTCATAGCTCGATTTGTTGCTGCTTTGTTCGCCCTTAATACGATTGACCTCATATTTAGGTGTCTCGAAGTTGGGGTTAGGGATGAGTAGGATGCGCAGTTTATGGCGTTGCTCCATATCAGAGAGCAGGTCGCGCTTTTCGTTAAGAAGGTAGGTGGCCACATCGACAGGCAGTTGTGCTTGAATCTCTGTTGTGCTCCCTTTCATAGCCTCTTCTTCTATTAGGCGAGCGATGGAGAGCGCTAGAGAGTGGATGTCTCGAATGGAGCCGGTGCCGTTACAGCGAGGGCAGACGCTGCCGCTTGTTTCACCGAGGGATGGGCGTAGGCGCTGGCGGGAGAGCTCCATTAGGCCAAAGCGGGAAATGCGGCTGACCTGCACGCGTGCACGGTCAACTTCGAGCGCTTCTCTCATGCGCTGCTCAACTTCTCGCTGATTTCTTGCGGGTGACATGTCAATAAAGTCGACAACAATGAGTCCGCCAATATCGCGTAGCCGCAGTTGTCGACCAATCTCGTCGGCGGCTTCTAAGTTGGTGTTCAGTGCGGTCTCTTCGATGTCGGCCCCTTGTGTGGCGCGACTTGAGTTGATGTCGATGGATACTAAGGCTTCGGTGGGGTCGATGACAATCGATCCACCTGAGGGCAGTTTCACTTCGCGCTGGAAGGCGGTCTCGATTTGAGACTCAATCTGGAAGCGGTTGAACAAAGGGGTTTGATCGGTGTAGAGTGCGATCTTTGATTCGTACTGCGGCATGACCTTACGAACAAATTGCAGAGCCTCTTCATACGTGCTCGGATTGTCAATTAAGACTTCACCGATGTCTTGGCGCAGATAGTCGCGAATGGCGCGTACGATGACGTTGCTCTCTTGGTAAATAAGGAAGGGAGCAGAGCGTTGCTCGGCAGCGCTGTGAATGGCCGACCAGAGCTGGCAAAGATAGTCTAAGTCCCACTGCAGCTCTTCAGGTGAGCGGCCAACACCGGCGGTACGTACGATAACGCCCATCTCGTTAGGGATGTTCAGCTGGCTCATCGCTTCGCGCAGTTCGGTGCGGTCATCACCATCAATGCGTCGAGAGATGCCGCCTGCTCGAGGGTTGTTGGGCATGAGAACAAGGTATCGTCCGGCCATGCTGACAAAGGTGGTTAACGCGGCCCCTTTGTTACCGCGCTCCTCTTTATCGACTTGTACGATCACTTCTTGACCTTCTTTGATCACCTCTTTAATACTGATTCGGCCAGAGATCTCTTGGGGGTCTTTAGTGAAGTACTCCCTGGAGATCTCTTTTAGAGGTAAGAAGCCGTGTCGTTCCGCGCCAAAATCGACGAACGCGGCCTCAAGGCTGGGCTCAACACGTGTGATTTTTCCTTTGTAAATATTGGCTTTCTTCTGCTCTCTTGAGCGGTGTTCGATGTCCAGATCGTAAAGTTTTTGGCCATCGACCATGGCAACCCGCAATTCTTCTTCGTGAGTTGCATTTATCAGCATACGTTTCATAGTAAGTAAACCCATTGTTTCTGTTAGTTAAGGCAGTGGTAAAGCAATGGGTTGAATGAGAGGGGCGGGGGTGTTGAGAGGCTCATGTGTCATTGTAATAAAGAGTGTCATTGTAGAGGCTTGCCAACTCAGGAAGGTGGTGGTTAAGGGTTCATCGTTACCTGTGAGCATCCATGAGGGATGTCAAATATACTGCAGATACTGACTAAATGGGCGCGCTCTTGTTGGGGCATCTTGCACGAACTGACCTGCTTTTAACTGCGTCAACGTCTATGTAATAGTACGATCTCGATTGCTTGCATGCTGTGCTCTGTTTGAGCTGAGTCTATATGCGCTCACAGCACGCCTAATCTCTGTCGTCAATCTCCGTCTCTGTCGAGTCAGTATGGGTTATCCGCTTTGCCTGCTCTTTGCCGTGTTGGCGGCAAAGATGATTGCGCTCTATTTGTTCCTTGATCTACGGTACTTCAGGTTTACTGCACCTTTAACGTGTTACACCTTGACTGCAATAACTACAATTTTAATAATCTGAAACCTTCGATTACTGTCTATCTTTAATTACTGAGTTCTATCAACTGTTGTACCCGTTTCAACACACTGTTGCTGCCATCCCATCAAGATTTAATCGAGATGGATGGGACCGCCCACTTCTGGGGGTGCGGTTGATAGCGTAAGACTGCCGTTATCTCTTGTTTGCAATATGCGCTACCTTGTTGTGTTGATCCGATTCTCATTTCCCGTGCGTTTACACTGCGGTCAATGTTTTGATCTGCCAATCACGCCATTAAGTATCAGTGGGCTGGCAAATCAGGTTAAAATCTTGCCATCTTAAATATGGCCTGTCGGTTTGTTCCGTTGCAATAGACCGCCACGCTTGCCACGCCGTCATCCGGTACTCTGTTACTCAACCGTGTCATTTAACATTGTCACTCAACAGGGCACTGGGTGATGCATCACAAAAAGGTTCATTGCAGGATATGTTTCCTGAGATAAATATAGCAGCTAATTGAATGCTCAGCAAATTTTGACAATTTGATGGTGCTGCGTGATGGTTTGCCTTAAGGTGTGATGCGCCTTTTGTGGGAGTACCCAGTGGCGAACAGCTAGGGTATAGTGGTCGCGTGTTGTTTAGGCGATGATTGTGCAAGTCGGCAAAGTAAACCGAAAAAGGTGTGAAGTCAATGGGGACAAATAAAAAGGGGCGAATCCGGGGGCAAGGGCCAAAAAAACGGCTCGGTCGATCAGGGAACGCGGAAGAGACCAAGAGGGAAGCAACCAAAGTAGGACGCAGCCGAAGAAACGTGGCGGGTAAGGCTGCAAAGAGTGCTGCAGGAAAGGTGACAGACCCACCCGTTGAGAGACCGCCCAATAAGGTCTCATTTCGAGACGTGACCGAAGATGAAGCGGGCCAGCGCCTCGATAACTATCTCTTTTCTCGTTTAAAAGGCGTGCCTAAGTCGAAGATCTATCGCATTATTCGAAAGGGTGAGCTCAGAGTCAATGGTAAGCGCGTAAAAGTGGATCATCGGCTACAGCCTGACGATAAGGTGCGCATCCCGCCGCTTAGGGTCAGCGAAGCCAGGGATGATGCCATGCCCTCTGCCGACTATCTGCTTGAACGGCTTCCCTTGGACCAGCTGGTGCTCTATGAAAGTAAAGCGTTGCTTGTGATCAACAAGCCTGCGGGCATTGCGGTTCATGGTGGAACCGGTGTGAAGTGGGGTGTTATTGAAGCGTTGCGTGTTTTGCGACCAGATATTGCGTTTATTGAGCTGGTGCACCGTTTAGATCGGGAGACGTCGGGTGTGTTGCTTTTGGCTAAAAAGCGCTCTGTTCTGAAGGCGTTGCATCGTGCATTGGCAGGGAGTGATCTTGATAAGCGCTACTGGGTGCTGCTTGCAGGGAAGCTGCCTAAGCGGCGTGTGACGGTTGATTTGCCGTTGGAAAAGAATGTCTATCGTGGGGGTGAGCGTTTGGTGCAGGTGGCCCGTGATGGCAAGCCTGCTGTGACGCACCTTCAGCTTTTAGAGCGCTATACGTTGGATAGTACGTTGGATAGGGTGCCTGGCGAACCGTCGACGGCTAACGGCTTTGATAGCAGTTGGGTTGAGGTGCGATTGGAGACAGGTAGAACGCATCAAATTCGTGTCCATACTCAATATTTAGGTCACCCTATTGTGGGTGACGAGAAGTATGGCGACCCTCAATTTAACAGCCGCTTTAAGCAGCACTATGGCATCGATCGGATGTGGTTGCACGCTGCAGAGTTAACCATTCCTAAGGCGGTGGCGATGGAGGCGCTGAACGTGTCACAGGCATTAACGTTCAAAGCTGAGCTGCCTGAATCGATGCAGCAGGTGTTAAATAGGCTGTAAGTGTTGGTGGTTGTTGGTGGTTTAAAGATAAAAGGGCATAGATGCTGAGATAAGGCGGCAATAAGGTGGCAATCAAGGTGGCAATCAAGGTGGCAATCAAGGTGGTAAGCAAGGTGGTAAGCAAGTGAGCATGTTCGATGAGAGAGATGAAAAAAGTCAGCAATATAAGCTGATCATATTTGATTGGGATGGTACATTAATGGACTCAGTACCCCGCATTGTTAGCTGTATGCAGGCGGCGGCTCATCACAGCCGTGTAGCGGTGCCGTGTGATCAATCGGTTAAAGCGATCATTGGGCTGGGGTTGCCCGAAGCGATTGCTGAACTCTTTCCTCAAGCGACCCCTGACGCGCATGAGCAGATTAGAGCGCGTTATTCGCATGAGTATACGAGCGTCGACCGGTCGCCATCACCGCTTTTCGACGGTGTGACCGACCTTTTGAATGATCTCTCTCGGGCGGGCTGCCTGATGGCCGTCGCAACCGGTAAGAGTCGAATCGGATTGAATCGAGTGATGCAGGGCAGTGGTATTGAGCACCATTTTAGCCACAGCCGCTGCGCGGATGAGACCCTGTCAAAACCCCACCCTGCTATGGTGGAAGAGATCCTGGCGGTAACATCTGTGCCCGCCTCGCAAACGTTGATGGTGGGTGATAGCCCTTTTGATTTAGAGATGGCTCAGCGTGCGGGTGTCGATTCGATCGGTGTGACTTATGGCGCCGCGTGTCGGGATGAGCTGATGAAATTTAGTCCGATTAGATGCGTAGACGCTGTTCAGGAGCTACGCTTTATATTATAAGAAGAGCGAGCTGAGTGGCGGGTAAAAAAAGGATGTTGTACTGTGAATGAGAATCAAACAGATGGCCAAGAGCCCTTTCGTGGGCATCATGCCAACCCTGCAGGTCGAACGAAAGAGTGGCGCCTTATAGAATCGCTGCTCAATAGATCGCTAGATGAACAGCGTCGTGCGCGTCGTTGGGGTATTTTCTTTAAATGCCTGACGTTCGCTTATCTAATGGGTATTTTTCTTATGCTTCAGCCGAGCAGTCTGGATGAGGGTGCGGGCGCCGATGTGGAGCATACGGGTTTGGTGGATGTGAGCGGTGTCATCGCCGCTGACCAGCAAGCCAATGCCGATGCCATTGTATTGGGCCTGCGTAGAGCGTTTAAATCTAAGCGCTCCGCTGCCGTCGTTTTGCGCATCAACAGCCCGGGTGGAAGCCCCGTCCAGTCCGACATGGTGTATGATGAGATACAGCGACTTCGAAAACAGCACCCTGATAAAAAGCTGTATGCGGCGATTACCGATGTCGGGGCCTCAGGGGCTTACTATATTGCTTCGGCGGCTGACGAGATCTACGTGGCCGATGCCAGCATCGTAGGTTCTATAGGTGTTATTAGCTCAGGCTTCGGCTTTGTGGGTATGTTAGATAAGCTGGGTATTGAGCGCCGGGTCTACACGGCCGGAGAGAACAAAGGGATGTTAGACCCTTTTCTGGAGCAGAGTGAAGAGGAGTTGGCGCACTTTCAGCGGCTGTTGCAAGATGTTCATGCTCAATTTATTGAAAGTGTGCGTCTTGGGCGAGGAGAGCGCCTGACGGCCAGTAATGAGGCGCTCTTTAATGGCCGCATGTGGACAGGGCGGCAGTCGGTTGAGCTGGGTTTGGTGGACGGTATTGGCAGCCCAGGTTTTGTTGCGCGCGAAGTCGTGGGTGCTGAGGAGATCGTCAACTATACGCCTAAACCGGACCCTGTGGATGCCCTGTTTGAGAAGTTTGGTGTTATGGTGCAGAGTGCAGGTCATGCGATATTGAGCCGTACACTCTTTTAGTGCTCTCTTTTAGTGCTTAAAGAGAGCCGTGCTGAATACGTTATATGCATCCGTACAGGTAGGAACAGATAAATACAGAATAACCGCAGCAACGACCCTATGAGTCATGCTGAACAGTAATAGTAATAAAAGTAATAGTAATAAAAGTAATAGTAATAAACAGGTATTGACCATGCTTCGTTTTGATTTAAACGCTGAGCGTTATCTTCTGAGGGCACTGCTCTGCGGAGTATCGCTTTGTGCGTCCTCATTCTGCATCGCCTCTTCGCCTGATGAGGACTCACTCCTGTCGCGCAGCATTGAAGAGCTGATGATGCTCAATGTCAGTGTCGCCTCTAAACGTGAAAAAGGTTGGTTTCAAAACCCTGCAGCAGTCTATGTGTTATCTGCAGATGAGATCCAAACGTCCGGTGTCATTCACCTTGCGGATGCGTTGCGCCTTGTGCCAGGGGTGCAGGTCTATCGTGTTTTTCACAACAGCTGGGCCATCTCAATTCGAGGCTTTACAAGCGAGTTTTCAGGAAAATTGCTGGTCTTAATTGATGGGCGTACCATCTATTCGCCCCACTATGGAGGCGTTTACTGGGACCTCAACGACCTCTATCTTTCAGAAATTGAGAAGATAGAGGTGGTTCGTGGGCCGGGCGCCAGCGTATGGGGCGCCAATGCGGTCAATGGCGTTATTAATATCGTCACAAAAGATGCGCGTGATACGGCGAAGCATGAGCCAGTGCGTATGAACGTCGGTGTAGGTACTGATGCAGAGTATCACTTGGGCGGCCAATGGAGTCAGAGTTGGTCAGCCGGTGCGGTTCGACTGTTTACTCAGCAGAAGCTAAAATCATCTGGGTACAAAGGTAATAAGGTTGATACCGCGGAGAGTGAGACTTGGGATGGGAGGCAGTTTGGTGTGCGTGCTGATTGGCAGACGGCTGATCATATTGAGTGGATGCTCAGTGCCGCTTATCATAATACCGAAGCAGATGAAGCGTTAGCATCCGCTTCCGTACAGTCTACGTTTGAATCCGGAGGGAGTACCGATTATCTTCTGTTAAAGCGTACCCACTTAAATGAGGCAGGTCATATAACATCGGCTCAGTTTTTTTCCAAGAATTTGAATACGGTCGCGGAGTCATGTACCAAACCGGTGCTAAAACCTATGATCTAGAGTTGGATACGGAGTGGAGCAGCGAGCAGCATGACCTGTTGGTGGGTATTGGCTATCGCTATAATGAGCTAAGCTCTGATGATAGCTTAGCGGTTGACTACTCGGTAGAAACCCCTTTTAGTGACCGCATAGCGCAGTTTTTTATTCATGATGAGTTTGCATTTAGCTCGACGACGACCATCACATTGGGTGTGAAATATGAAAAGCATGAAGGGCTTGAGGGCTTATGGCAGCCAACGGTTCGAGCGTTGTCGCAAATCGGGCGTCGTCATGCCGTTTGGGGTGCCTGGTCCATTGCGAATACAGCCCCCTCTGCCAGTAATCGTTATGTTGAGATGCTGGTGCCATCTGAGAGCCCACTTGCAGACTATCAAGGCTATTTCGGCAATGCATCATTAAAAGCGGAAACGAACAAATCGCTGGAGTTGGGGTGGCGTTATAGATGGAGTGATTCGGTATTGTCTGATATGACGCTCTATAGGCAAGAGCATGAAGACCTGATGGCGTACTACCCTCGTCTCATAACCATAGAGGGTGGGGGTACGGCCATTTTTCAGCTGTTCGACAATTTTCAGACAGGGGTTGTTCAAGGGGTTGAGTGGAGCTTTCAATGGCAGCCTGATTCTCAACAGCAGTTTGAGTTGAGTTATCAGTTTATGGACTCTGATGTGCCAGGTGATCACCGGTCGCTTGCTGAGCAGTTGACAGACCCCATGCCCAACACCTCTTCAATAGCGCCTGGCCAACATGGTAAGCCTCGCCGTCAGGCAATACAGTTTAAGCACCAGTTCAACAAAGGGGCCTTGTGGTTTAACACATTAATTAACTGGGAAGATCGGCAGTATCACTGGATATCATCAGAAGGTGGTGTACTTGAGAGAGAGTCGCTTAAGAACCAGCTGATTGCAAACCTCTCTGCAGGTTATGATATTAACCCCAACCTCCAAGTGTCGCTGTTTGCGAGTAATCTCTTTGGTAGAGATGAAGTGGGCATTGCATCGTCGACAGGCTTTCGAGTGAATGATTATGTTGAAGTACCCACCAGCTACCACCTGAAGTTTGATTGGCGCCCTGATTTATAAAAGAAAGTCAAAAAAGGCGCTCTTTTTGTTTTTCTGAGTCATCTTGTTCGTTTTTTTGTGTGTGTAAAATGCTTCCCTCAGCCCTTTGTCAATCTGCAAAAAGAGAGCTGCGCGCGCTGTCGCAAATGGCTGAAACCGCCGGGTGTTTAACTTTTCGTTCTGGAGAGATGGCGTAGTACTTCTGTTTAACCCCCTCGATGCGTCCAATGACCTTAACATTAAAATTTTTACAGATTTCCTGCTCGATGGAGGAGGACATGAAGAATACACCCACGCCTGATTGGCCGAATGATTTCATAAGTGCGCTGTCATCAAACTGCCCTTGCACAAGTGGATGAATACTGTTCTGGTTCATCCAGCCGTCGATCAATTGGCG
>JAYPBG010000067.1:4010-13585 GCA_038124075.1 Gammaproteobacteria bacterium | reverse complement strand
CATAGGTCATGCAGGCGAGAAGAGCGGTTTCATCCAATAACGCTTGGCTTTTAAAGCGACCCTCCCAGAAGCGGCCTGAGCAGTTGTCCTCTTTGTTTGCATGTCTTGCGATTGTTTCGTTCATACAGCGCATGAACCAGCTGATATCGGTAAGACGCTTGCGCCAAACAGGGAGGAGGGCGTTAAGTATTGTGCTTTCTTCATCGCCAAGCGGTATGTCATT
This sequence comes from Gammaproteobacteria bacterium, assembly GCA_038124075.1. Lineage (GTDB taxonomy): Bacteria > Pseudomonadota > Gammaproteobacteria > Pseudomonadales > JAYPBG01 > JAYPBG01. The sequence continues at coordinate 13,362 of JAYPBG010000067.1, read as the reverse complement.
GATCCATTCTGTGATGAATGCAGGGCCTTTAAAAATAGAGGTCCATCGTTGAGCGACCTCTTTTTCGCTCCAAGCTTTGGCTTTTGGGTCGTTAATGTGCAGCACGACGTGATAATGATTAGACATAACAGCATATGCGCAGACATCGATGGCGAAAACGGATGCGAGCTGCTGGAGGCGCTCGACCGTCCACTGTTTTCTATGATCGTAGTTTTTACCTGTAAGAGGGTCATTGCCGCAGAGGTAAGCTCTTCGAACACAGCGTACCATGCAGTGATAGAAGGGGGTTGATTCAACGGCGACAAGTTCTTTACGGGCTCGGGTCATATGGCTGCTCTGTGTGTTTAGAGTATGGGGGGATGATGATAATGAGGTTGCTGAGGATAGTCAATAGTTTTATGGGTGTCCTTGTGCTCCTTCTTGTGCTCCTTTTTGTGGATGTCCTTGTGCTCTTCTTTGTGCTCCTCCTTGTGCTCCTTTGGTATGGAGGCTAAGACCCCTATTGCCCTTGTGCAGCAGGGTACAACGTCGAAGCATCGTGTGATCACCGGTGTGTTGGGGACCTTTCCTCAACAGGTGGAAGAGGAGGGGCGTCGAGAGGCCATTCATGCGCCAACCCTTATCATTATTGGTGGGGTGGTGTCACTTCACGACACTCTTGAGTGGTTTAGGCCATAGTGATCTGTGGCGCTAACGGTACGGTTTTCTCTGCACGGCTTTGCCTACCTAAGAGTGGCGTGTAAAGGACATAAAATAAGATTTATTAACAATTAATAATTAATCTTATATAATCGAAACGCTAACTTTTAAGTTAGTGTTTAAATTAGTAATAAATAAATAAATTAATAACCATAGAATGAGGCAAGGCAAACGCTCTTGTCTTTACTGGTAATAGGTTGAGTATTATATGAGTTTTTATGACATCCCTTTTTCTTTCAATAACAGCAGCAACAATAACAGCAACTTAAGTAAGCATCGTCGCTATTCAGATTTAAGTGCTCCAGCGTATTTACCTATTGCTCAAATGGTTTCGACGCAGTTTTCACCTAGATTGAGTTCAGCTCAGCATATGAGCCAACAACTTGACGTCATGGGTAATGTTTTGTCGACGACGAGCGAGCTTCGAATCGGGCATAAGTTGACTGAAGGGCAATATAACGCTCTTTCGAAGCACATCGATGGCGGTGTCCAGCTTGTTAGAAAGGTTGGTGGGGGGCGTGGGTATAATTATGCGTACTCTAATGCCTCAATATCAATCAGTAAGAGTGAGGTCTTCTCAAAGCATGTGATTAATCGACGGGTGCTATTGGCGATAATGGTGAAACTATTAAAGCAGTGCGGCGCTGATGTTGAAGGTGTTTATCTTACTGGAAGCTCAGTGAATCGAGTCTATGCCTGTGAAGAGCGTCAGAGCGATCTCGACTTTGTCTGCACACTTAGGCCGAATGAGGAAAGTACTAAGCTGCTTAAAAGAGAGAATAGAGAGTTAAGGCAGCGCCTTGGTGACTATATCAAACAGGTTTGTGGTGATGGCGGTGCTTGCAGCATGTTTGGGTCGCGTTCATTTAAGAGTGAAAACACCGGGTGCGATAATCTACTGTTTCAGTTTGGTTATCACGATACCGACATTATCATTAATTCTGCACCCGCAGATTATGCGATGTTGGATCGAGCTTGGCGAATTGATATAACGGATTATGTGACAAGTGGTAATATAGATAAAGCGACACTGCTATATTTGAGTGATCCGAAAAGCGTACAAAGAGTGGTAAAGGAGAATCAGATTGATCCGGGTAATGCGTTGATCAGCTGGGACAAGATGTCGGTCATCTGTAAGCGATTAGCGGCTGGTGCCTCATTTAGCAATCATGAGCTGTCGGGTAGGTATTTTGATAAAGCCATCGGTTTTATAGAAGAGTGCCCTGATAATAATGGTGTTTTCTTGATGCATAAGAAGTTAGAAGGCCTTAATGCTCATCAAGTTGTTCATGGTATTTTTGAGTTTGCACGCCAGTTGGCGCGTATGCAGGAAACGTCTCGCGCCTTTGCGTTGGCGCCTAAATTCTATAATCAGGTATTACGCAGTGTCTTAAAGCTTCTTGTTATGTATGAAGAACGTGGCTCAAATGTTGCTCATTCAGGATCGCACAAAGTGCTTAGTAATATACTTCTCAATGTTGAGTTTGAAGAATTGGTGGATGCAGTTAATAGCTTAACAAAACTTTTTGCTCTGGATGCATTGCTGAATAAAACAGGAGAATTTTCCATCCATCACGAAGGTGTAAATAATCAAGTGAAACTCACGTATAGAGAGGGTGGTTCACTGTTGCATATTGCATTTATGCATAACGGTGAACTCACTGAAGAGCAATTGGTAAAGAGTTGTACTTCTGTTTTGAGGGATGATGTTTACGGCTATGCGCAGCGCCTCAATAAGCCAGACGTGGCGCGTTATTTAGAGAAATATGAAATAAATGAGCGTGAATTTCAGAAAAGCTCAGCACGCGAACGTGGGCAACAGGGAGAGAGGGTTGATGAGGGTGGTGAGATTTCATCTGTTCAAGATGAAGGTCAAGATAAAGGTCAAGATAAGGTTATAGAAGAAGGAAAACTTGAAGTAGAATCGCGTACTTTAAAAAGGTCAATCATTATAACGGCTGAGTTTGAGCGGGATAAGGGTAAGGGTCTTAAGGTGAGCAGTAATGATGCTGTCCTGGAATCGGGTGATACCCGATATGAAGGTCCTGTGAAGCTCATTAAGAACAGAAATGAAAACATTATTGATGTGATTCCGGAAGGTCAGGGCAAATTATGGCCAAATAGAACGAGGTATCCAGACTATTGCATCCACGGTGTTTGGTCATCGTGCGGGGGCGTCAATATATCGAGGATCGAGGGTGTGGATATAGATGGGGCAAATTTAACCGCACGATGGTTTGATGTGCTGACCACATTAAATGCGACGCCCTTCTATGGAGAAAAAACGCTCGATGATGATCGGGCTGTTTTTTACTCTGGTGATTTTGATTTAGTGATGGAGGGCGGTTTGGCGCTTATTCCATCGAAAGGGACGGTTTATCAAAAAGGCCATCCAGAACATGCCATGTCGCTTGAGCTGCAAAGTGGTGAGCTGTATCTTACACGAGAATACCATAATGGCAATTGGGTGTGTGTTTTACCAGAGGTGAGCACTGTAGAAGTAGGTAAGCAGGGTGACGCTGACAAAAAGAGTAGCCCAGAGATGTCTGCGTCTAATATTAAAGCTGACTCGCTCATCGACAATAGAAAAGGTAAGAAAAAAGGTAAGAGAAATAATAAGAAAAATAACAAGAAAAATAACAAGAAAAAATTAGCTCAGAATAAGAGTGCGATGAGTCATCAGAAAGTAAGAGGGGGTGTGCCGTTAAAGAGTAGCTCAAAGGGTCGAGGTGTATCCGAGCGCTATTACTTGAATGTCAACTATATCTGCACACCTGATAAGCTGTTGAGCTTAAGTGTAGAAAGCGAGTATTCAAATGAGCAAAAAAGCATAGCGCCTATGCATGATTTATCTTTAAATAATAGATTGGTCTATCACCTGTTTGAGAACGAAATGATTGGTGATTTTAGTTTTAAAACCGTAGCTGGAGTGAAGAGCGATACTGATTTAAGCGTGCTGGATAAGGGGAGAGCTTCGATTGTTGGTGATCGATTGGTTTTGGATGGCTTGTATATAACAAAAAGTGAAAAGTTCCCCAGTATGCCGAGCGGGTATAAAATGGCTTCTCCGATTTTTTATAAGCTTGCTCAAGAGGGGGTCTATGAGGCCAGTTGTGCGTTTGTTAAAAATCGATTTAAAAAAGGTTCTTTGGAGCTTGAGGGGCGAAAGGATGAAAGTTTTATATTGACTTATAAGTTGGATGTGAATGGTCGTCATGAGAATATGAGTGATTCAGTTCAACATATCAATATTCTCTCTTTCGATCATTCCCTTAAAGAAGTCGACATTCATAATAATTATACATTAGAAATTCTTGAAGATGATTGCACCGGCTCTATCAATTCTGAGAAAGAGCGTCTACATATATCTTATCCTTGTATGGGTGATTATAAAGATACTGTTTACCTAACTCACAGTTCTGATAATGGAAAGTTAGATGCACTTTGGCTGAAAGAAGATACCGTTAAATTAAGTCGAGCTTTCGGTTCGAATAACTACGCATATCTATTCCACTGGAGCCCTGACTCAATCGAGTCTAATGATCACTTTAAACGGATGTTGCCGAAAACTATGAGCGTTTTTGTTGAAGAGTCTGAAAAGAAGTTCGCAACAGTAAAAATATGTCAGTACGATGATGGTAAGCGTAGGATTAGAGTCACGAGAGAAGACGGCGAGCATTCAGGTGTCTTATTTACCCTAGAGGTCGCAATGGATGATACTCGAGATGCGCGGTTGTTCCTGATGAAGAATGATGAAGTCGGTAACAAGAATGGGGTTGGGATGAAAAGTGGTGGTCGTACACTTGAAGTGTTTCAGGAGGATCTGACACAAGAATTTCAGCCAATAATGAGTCAACTGATCGAGGTGGCTACACTGGTGAATGAATACGATCAGGTCTCTAAAAGCAGCTTGATTGAGGGCTCGGAGGCGTTAAGGTCATTGGATCTTGAACATTTAAGTTTGGGTTTTGATCTGAATAGATAGTAGATAGTGTTAGGGACTAACAAACTGCATTGGCCCATCTTTGCTCATTGAATCACCTAAAGAGATAAAATAGTGTTTGGATTTGTCTTTAGGTTTTGATTAAATGGTTACTGGTTCTAAAGTGTTGCAGTAATGTTATAGATTAAATGGATGGGTGACAAATGAGCGACTTAAGTGAATCTAATATAGAGCATGATCCTGTGGATGATCAGCATGTGAACAAGCCTTGGGGTATTGAGTTAAAAGCTTATTGTATGCTGATGCATCTGAGCCAGCTGGCAAACTTTGTGATTCCATTGATCGGCTTGGCGCTGCCAATCGTTATGTGGGTAACCAATAAGGATGAGTTTAATACAGTGGATCAGCATGGGAAAGTCATAATGAACTGGATTCTGAGCTGTTTGATCTACTATGCAGTGTGTACGGTTTTGGCGCTTGCGCTTGTTGGTATTGTAGGGTTTTTCGTTGTAGCGTTAATCAATTTTATATTCATCCTCATTGGGGCGATAAAAGCAAATAACGGCGAATTATGGAAATACCCTTTGAGTATTTCATTTTTAAAGTAGTTGGCTGTGCTTGTGTAGATCCTTGTGCTCAATGATGGGCGATGACTGGGGGGGTGGTCATGCCCCCCTTTTTTTTATCAACTAATTGAAGATAGGGGGGCTATGCACTAGGTTGTCAAGGTATTCGACATGTATCAGCCTTGATGTTATAAATCTGGCCGTCTGGGCAGGGGCAGCCTGCGAGTCCGAAAGTGCATATAATAAGTAGAGATAACGTGATAACTTTTCGCATTTTTCGCATTATAGTAGGCCTTTGCTTAATTGAAGTGTTCCATCGTTTTTGTTCATTGAGTGGTTACACTCTATCATATGCTTAACTTGATTGTCATCATCTGGCGTTCGATCACGATAGATTTCAAGTTAAAGGCTCAAAACCTTAGTCTCCTCTCAGCTATGAATCCCTAAGCTATGAATCCACGGTCTCGCGAATCCCACCACGCTTGAGCTGTTTTTAAAGCCTCTTCACGTCGGTTGCCTTTTAATGTCAGTGCAATCGCTGTGGTGCTGACAATCGCTCCGACCCCGTATTCATCGTCAGCCTCTCCTCGCCAAACAGCCTTGAGGTGGTCGATGGAGAGTGTGCCAGGTTTGGTATGCCGTTTTGAAAAGAGCGCCGGCCACTCTTCATCGTATGGTTTGCCCTGTTTTACATATTGAATCACAGTTTTGGTGTCCGGATTGCACTCGATCTCACCTCCCTCACCTTTGATGACGGCAACTTGCGGGTAGCCGAGCTGAACAGCGGCTTCCTGGTGAACAGGGCGGTAGCCGGGGTGGAAGATGCCCTGCATAACGGCGGGCGCATCTAGGGGGTTGAGTAAGCGGCTCAGTGTGTGTACGGGTGAGCGCAAGCCGAGGGTGTTGCGCAGCTCGATGATGGTATGCAAAGTAGGGCTTAAGCAGCGTAAAGGCATGTAGGCAAAGCCGCGTTGATCCAGGTGGTTGCGTGTCTCTTCCCAGTTGTGTGCTGAGGGGATGCCCAGGGCGGTGAGGGTATCCTCCGTGTAGAGGCGATCAATGGTATGACCGCTGGCGCCATGCATAAAGATGGATTGACCTTTTTGGGCCAGAAGAAAGGTGGAGAGCAGGTACCAGGGAAGGTGGCGGCGTTTACCGGCATAGGAGGACCAGTCAAAGTCGACATTTAGGCTTTTCGGGGGCATATCGATCGACTGACGGACCGCTTTTACAAAGCCAAGCAGCTCTTCAGGGCTCTCCTCTTTTACGCGGAGAAGCATCAGAAAAGCGCCAAGCTGAACAGGTTCCACTTCGTTGGCCATAATCATGGACATGGCCTGAAACGCTTCATCTTCGGTTAGTGGGCGCGTTCCGCGTTTTCCTTTACCTAGGATGCGAACAAATTGCGCGAAGGGGTGCTCATGGCTGGGTGGGATGCTGGTTTTCATTCAGGCTTCTGATGTCAGCTTTAATTGTATCTGGCGGAGAGGGAGGGATTTGAACCCCCGGACCGTCACCGGTCAACGGTTTTCAAGACCGCCGCTTTCGACCACTCAGCCACCTCTCCGTTTGATATAATGAGGCTTGAGCTGCTCACATATCAAGCATGTACCGCTAAACAGTGTGGTTTGCGGCCTGCGAGAAGAATATTACCTCAATTCTGTAACTTGTCAAAGTTTTTTTTAATCAGCAGCTTATCGGTTACATTTATGGCCTATATAGAATAGGTATGGCTTAGATTGTGGTTCATGAGTGATCTCAAGGGTGAAGAGCTTTTGCGGGCTTGGGTTTTCTCATAATAACCTCAATAAATAGCATTGTGATTACTCATATCCGCCTAATGACTATCGACCCCTATTATGTGTGGCTTCTAGTAAGTACCCCTATAAAAAGTACCCCTATAAAAGAAGGGGTTTAAAGTGTAAAGTGATGCGTGTTGTCGTTGTTAAAAGTAATGGGTAAGAAAGCGTATAATTATCTAATAATCAGTGACTTGTATAGTTGTTTGAAAAATAATGCTTGAAATCGAACTCGATCGTCACAATAATGTCTACAAGTGTAGATATTACTGTCTTGCATGCTAAAGTGAGCCGAAACAAGTTGGCATAGGCTAATTAATATTGTTGAAGCTAAAATAGAGTGTAAGGTCAAACGTTTGAGTAATAGAGTTAAATTAATAAAGGAGAGCAATTATGCAAAGTAATCAGTATGTTGCACAGATGGGAGAGCAGTCGGTATTGGCAACGAACCGCGTTCTGCGCAACACTTATATGTTGCTATCGATGACGCTGGTATTCAGTGCAGTCTGTGCATTTGCAGGTGTTGTCAGCGGTGTATCGGGTGGTGCTGCACTCGTTGCAAACCTTGTGGCTCTCGGGCTTATCTGGCTGGTCTTGCCTAAAACAGCCAACTCATCTAAAGGCATCCCCACTTTGTTTGCGATTACAGGCCTGCTGGGCTTCGGTCTTGGCCCCATGCTAAGTGTCTACTTATCTGTCAACCCTAGCATTGTTATGACGGCGCTTGGTGGTACGGGCGTGATATTCTTTGCCTTATCGGGTTATGCTATGACCACTAAGAAGGACTTTAGCTTTATGTCCGGTTTTCTTATGGTCGGCATGTTTGTGATCGTAGGCGCTTCACTTCTTAATATCTTTATTGGTATTCCAGCGCTTGCCTTGGCCATCAGTGCTGCAGTGATCATGATTATGAGTGGCTTTATTCTTTACGAAACCTCTTCGATCATTCGCGGTGGTGAAACGAACTATATCATGGCCGCTGCCAGCCTTTTCTTATCTATCCTCAATATCTTCCAAGCACTGCTTCACATCTTAGGTGTTTTCTCTGGAGACGATTAATCGTTCTCGCCCTCTGTTTTAAAACAGAGGGCGCCTGTGCAGAGCAAGACCTCTGGGCAGGGTAGAAAACCAAGCTTAGAGAGCGATAGAAAATATAGAAAATAAAAAGAAGCCCTGTTTATTCAGGGCTTCTTTTTTAAAGCATGCTGTAATACATATTAAAAGAGGAGGCCGTCTATGGACTGGTTACAAATCGGCAGTGCCATAATGATGATTGCCCTGTTGGCATTGATCTACCCTCGGATGCGCGAAGCGGTGAAGACGGCACCTAAAGGGAGCAGTGAGGATTGGAAAGGGTTTATTATACCCGTGGCGGGTGTTGCACTGTTTATTGCGCTCCTGACCCAAATGGTTTAGAGCTTTTTTTTGAACAAGAGTGTTTTGAACAAGAGTTTTTGTGATAGGTGGACATGAAATTCGCACTTCATATAAAATCGTCGCCTTATCATAGGCAAGCCTGCCGCACCGCACTGCGCTTTGCACAATCACTGATCTCGAAAGAGTATACCCTGTCATTGGTTTTCTTTAGTTCTGAGGCTGTGGTGATCGCAAACCGCTTGGCGTCTGCGCCTCAAGATGAAGAGGACCTTCAGTCTCAGTGGCGGGCACTCTCCCAGTCGGAAGGTTTTACTTTGGGCATCTGCTCTGCAGCGGCCGTGCGTTTAGGTGTCTGTTCGGGGCGCCCTCATGATGTTTCAGTGCCTAAAGAGGGCGGTCGTGCAGAGGAGGCGTCAACCGCACAACATGAAGAGGTGATGATCGATAACTTGGCGCCAGGTTATCAGTTGGCGGGTTTGGGTGAATGGGTTGAAGCCTCTGTTGAGTGCGATCGGGTGTTGATGTTTGGCTAAGCGGGTTTTAATTATTATTAAAGAGAGTATGGATGCTTCCTTATTGCTGAAAGAGGCGTTGGATCTTGCAATGGTGACGGCGGCATTTGGGCAATCGGTTGCGCTGCTGTTTGAGGGCAAAGGTGTGTTGCAGCTGCTGCCTGATCAGCAGCCGGAAGCGGTAGGGGTAAAGCATTACGCTAAAGCCCTGCAAGCCTTGGCACTCTATGATATTAACGATGTGTACCTCTGTGAAGCGAGTGCAGAGCAGTATGGTGTGAGCTCAGATGCCCTGATGTGCCCGGCAAAGCGGATTGATCTCGAGGCGCGTTTAGACCTGCTGCACCGATCTGATTTGATTTTTGATTACCCTGCTCAGGGCTAATCTATTGGTGGATAACTGGATAACTGGATAACTGGATAACTGGATAACTGGATAACTGGATAACTGGATAA
>JAYPBG010000067.1:1877-3910 GCA_038124075.1 Gammaproteobacteria bacterium | reverse complement strand
CAATAACGTATGGGTGACAACAGTGCTACGGTTAAGCCGTCGATACTTCACTTAATCACGGGGCAGCATGATCTAGGTTCACTGCTGAACTATATAAGCCGATCTGTGACGGCGCAAGATGCACTGCTTTTTTTGGAGCAAGGTGTCTACAGTGTTGCTGATGAGGCGCATCGCTCTGTGGTTTTAGACGCAGCCCCGAGCCCCTCAGAGATCTATATTTTAAAAGAGGACCTCGTAGCGCGAGGCTTACCTCTGCCTAAGCAGTCGTTAAACCTTGTCGATTATGGGCAGTTTGTTGATTTAACTGTACGCTTTCCCTTGATCAGAAACGGTTTTGGGTGAGCGCTCTAAAGAGTACCGATATTGTGGCAGACCTATTAACCCTGTTTGGGGGTGGGACAGTAGCGCTGGATAGTCGTGGTTACCTGGCGAACCTCGATGATTGGAGTGAAGAGGTGGCTGAGGCCATGGCTCAATCCAGCGACATCACCTTGACCCCGGATCATTGGGAGGTGGTTTATTTGGTGCGCCTTTTTTTTGAACGCTTTGAACACGCCCCCTCAATGAGGCCATTGATTAAATTCTTAAAAGCCGAATTGAAAGAGCCCAGTAAAGCAACGAGTATCCACCTTATGAGCCTCTTTCCTGGCAGTCCAGCAACGCTTGTGGCTAAGGTTGCCGGCTTGCCGCGTCCAGATAACTGTCTTTAGAGATTAGCTTTAATGCAATTTTGCATATAAAACGTGTAGATTAGCAGTAGATTGCATTTTACTGGGGCTTATACTTACACCAACCAAGGAGAATCGATGATGTTATTAACCACTTTATCAAAATTAGAGCGTGTGCGCGGTATGGCCGTTTGCGCCGTTGCGTTGACAACACTGTTCGGGTGTACGACGACTGAGGTGCATCGTACGATCCAGCCAACGAAAGTAGAAAGCTACAACAGTCACTATACAGGCGTTAAAACAACAATTGCGGTAGGTGACTTTAATAATCGTTCAAACTATATGCAAGGCCTCTTCTCTTCGGGGCAGGATCGTTTAGGAAATCAAACCAAAACCATCATCAAGTCGCACCTACAATCGACAAACCGTTTTAAGGTTGTGGATCGCGAGAATTTAGCGGCGATTCAAAAAGAGGCCGCAATTCTGGGGCAAGAGGTAAAACTGTCCGGTGCCCGCTATGTCGTGACAGGCGCAGTGACAGAGTTTGGAAGAAAAGCGACGGGAGATAAACAGCTGTTTGGAATTTTAGGCTCTGGGAAGACCCAAACGGCCTACTCTAAGGTAACGATTAATGTGCTCGATATAGTGACATCAGAAGTGGTATATACCACACAAGGCGCGGGTGAGTACTCCCTCAGTCAGCGTGAAGTGATCGGGTTTGGTTCCCACGCAGGCTATGACGCCACTTTGAACGGTAAGGTTTTAAATCTCTCGATAACGGAAGCGATCAATAATATGGTTCGAGACCTTGAAGGGGGGCGTTGGGTTGTTGAGAAGTAAAACAAACACGTATGCGGCTTTGAGCGTGCTGCTGTTTCTTTTTGCTCAGCTTCAAGCCTGCTCTTCTACGCCCTCACTCTATTATTGGGGAGAGTATGAGGCACTTTTGTACAACATGTACAAAAAACCGGGTTCGGCACCGCCTCAGCAGCAAATCGTTGCGCTCAATGAAACGGTGCAACGTGCTGAAGATCGCAGCTTGAGCGTCGGGCCGGGTATCTATGCTCATCTTGGTTATATGTACGCGCTTGATGGGCAGCAGGCAAAGTCTCATGCTGCTTTACAGCAAGAGATGGCGCTCTTCCCAGAGTCGAAGCCATTGATCGACGGTATGCTGGAGCGGGCGCTTCAGGCGATGAACCGCTCTTCAGTAGAGCCTACACATGTCAATCAAGCTGAAGAGAAGAGGGGAAGCCATGTTGAATAGCCTATGTCACCCTTCAAGAGTTCGAAACGTTTGTGCATCGGCCCTTATGTCGCTCTGTATGCTTTTAGTGGGGTGTGAAACCACCCCTTATGATTACA
>JAYPBG010000067.1:0-1867 GCA_038124075.1 Gammaproteobacteria bacterium | reverse complement strand
GCTCAGCCACGCTCTATTGTGGTGTTGCCGCCCACCAACGACACAGTAGAAGTGGACGCACCCTATACGTTTCTTTCAACCATATCTGCTCCTCTTGCTGAGAAAGGGTACTATGTTTTCCCTGTCGCCGTGATCGATGCCCTAATGAAAGAGAATGGCTTGCCCACACCCGCAGAGATGAACGCTGTACCCCTGGATAAGCTCCGTGAAATCATCGGTGCCGATGCGGTGCTGTATGTGAATCTTAAAGAGTGGGGGCAGAAGTTTGAGCTGATATCATCTCGTGCGGTTGTACACTTTAGTTTGAGGCTTGTCGATACGCGCTCAGGAGCGCTCCTTTGGAAATCGTCAGGCTATGCTCAAGAAGCGTCAGATGATGGTGGTATGGGGCTTGTGGGTGCAATCGTCGGCGCTGTTGTAACACAGGTCATGAGCTCTGCGATTGATAAAACACCCGCTCTCTCTAGGATGGCTAACCATACAGCAATACATCACAATGCTCGTGGATTGCTTAATGGCCCTTATCGCGTTGAGGCAGAGCCCTCGAAACAGTAGAGAACAGCCGCGATTGTTCGCGAATCATCGTGATAAATAGCTATAGGCGCTTTTAGTAAACACCTCGTTGACTAAAAGCTTTTTTTTTCGCTTTAATGCTCAATTACAATAACTTAGCGACTGTATGAGGGTTGGCTTTGTGCTGCGGTTGCTATACACTTTTTTTGCTCTTTTTGAAAAAAACTGGCAGTATAGACAGATGCCGATTAAAAATAGATATTAGGTTTGTATACATTAAGTTTGTATAAATAGTGTCCGGAGTTTAGTGTTGATTTCAGTAATAGTGGCAGATGACCATGATTTGGTGCGTATGGGCATTACGCGTATGCTCGAAGATGAGCCCGGCATCGATGTTATTGGCCAAGCCTCTTCAGGTGAGGAAGCGGTTGCCTTAGTCAAAGAGTTGGACCCTGATGTGATCTTGATGGATCTTAAGATGCCGGGCATTGGTGGCTTAGAAGCAACCCGTAAACTGCAGCGCAGCCACCCTGATGTCAAAGTGATTGCTGTGACCGTCTGCGAGGAGGAGCCTTTTCCTTCGCGTTTACTGCAAGCGGGCGCCGCAGGCTATCTTACAAAAGGTGCAGCGATGGAGGAGATGGTCAGGGCGATTCAGGTGGTTAATGCTGGGCAGCGCTATATCAGCCCTGATATAGCTCAGCAGCTTGCGTTAAAGCCGTTTAACAAAGATGGTTCGCCCTTTGATGAGCTCTCCGAGCGTGAATTACAGATTGCAATGATGATTGTCAATTGCCATAAAGTGCAGGATATATCGGACCAACTTTTTTTAAGCCCTAAAACGGTCAACAGTTATCGCTATCGAGTGTTTGATAAGTTGGGTGTGAGCAGCGATGTAGAGCTGACCCTATTGGCGGTTCGGCATGGTGTGCTGAATGCTGAAACCTCCGTTTAAACACAGAGAAGGGGTTGGCAGTAGCGATGGATGAAAATGCTGCTGTACCACCCAGAGGTGATAAAAAATCGTCGGATCCTACCCAAGTAACGCTGAGCGTTCAAGAGTGCCTTGCCACATTAACGAGCCTGCCTGGTGTCTATCAAATGCTGGATGGCGACCGGAAGGTGCTCTACGTAGGCAAAGCAAAGAATCTAAAAAAACGTGTCACCTCCTACTTCTCAAAAGCAACAAAAAGCGGTAAGACCGCTGCACTGGTTTCGAAGATCGATGACATTGAAATCACCATTACTCAAAGTGAAACCGAGGCATTGCTGCTCGAGCAGACACTGATAAAAAAACTGAAACCGCCGTTTAACATATTATTACGTGATGATAAGTCCTACCCCTACATATACC
>JAYPBG010000066.1:0-13626 GCA_038124075.1 Gammaproteobacteria bacterium | reverse complement strand
GTACTCCCTATGCCGAGAAAATTCGAGCCCTTCTGGTTGAGCCCTCTGATGAGCCGGTTGCCGATATGACCGAGCTTCTCTTGATGTTTGCCGCGCGGGCTCAACATCTAAAGGCGCTGATAGAGCCTGCGCTTGCGGCGGGTGAATGGGTATTGTGCGATCGATTTACCGACTCGACCTACGCCTATCAAGGTGCTGGGCGCGGTGTAGCGCGTGAAACCATTGCGCAATTTGAGACGCTGGTTCAAGGTGCATTGAGGCCCGATTGGGTGGTGCTGTTGGACCTTCCTGTCTGCGTCGGAATGGCGCGGGCGCGTGAGCGAGGGCGATTGGATCGCTTTGAGCAAGAGGATTTAAGTTTCTTTGAGCGCATACGGACCCTGTTTTTAGAGCGTGCAGCGCAGTCCCCAGAGCGTTATACCACATTGAACGCAGATCAGCCGCTGAGTGATATTCAGCGGCAGCTCGTTTCGGCTTGCCAAGCACGCTTTGAACTCTGCTCAGAGAGGCGCTCTGTATGAATAAGACCGATATGAATATGACCGCAGAGCGACAAGAGGATGCTCTGTTGCCGTGGCACACGGCTCAGTGGCAAGGGTTGATTGATGCTCAACAGCAGAATCGACTGCCGCACGCGCTGATGCTGCGGGGTGGCGCGGGGCTGGGCAAGGTGGCATTTGCTTATACTTGGGCAAAGCATCTGCTCTGCGATACATCGAGCCGCTGTGGCACATGTAAGAGCTGTCGGCTGGTTGAGGCCGGTACTCATGTTGACCTGATGACGATCTCGCTGCTGGAGGGCAGTAAGCAGATTAAAATTGACCAGATCCGTGAGCTCTCTGATTTTGTCTATGCACGCCCGCAAATTGCCACGCGACGAGTGGTATTGATCTATCCGGCTGATGCGCTCAACATGGCCGCAGCCAATGCGCTGCTGAAGTGCCTTGAAGAGCCTGGGGAGCACAGCCACCTTATATTGATGACCGATAAACCCTCGTATGTTCTGCCCACGGTGAGAAGCCGTTGTCAACAGATGCTCTTTAAGCACCCTGATATTGATCAAGCGCAAACATGGTTAAGTGAGCAGCCGCAGATGGGTGGTGTCGATGCCGATCTGTTGCGTGCCTATCTCTCTGTGGCCCATGGTGCACCGCTGCGTGCTCTGGCGCTGGCCAAAGAGGGGGCGCTTGAGCAATATCAGGCGATGCGAGAAGAGTTTATGCTTTTGGCTGCAGGTCAAAACAGGCGCTCTGTTATTGATATGGCATCAGAGTGGTCCAATCACCCCATTGATCAGTTGATGGAGTGGCTTTTTTCTTGGACGCACGCAACCCTATCGCTGTTGCTGAGTTGCCCGTCGGGTCTCCCATCATCGGACCTCTCATCGGATGATTCGCTGCTACACTGTTTAAAAGGGGCTGAGCGGCTGGCTCAAGCAGATGCCGATGTGACACGGTTTCATCGGTGGTGCAATGAGCGCAGCCGGAGTGTCTATGCATTCTATCAACACTGGCTCGGTGTTCGAAAAGCGCTTCTCTCCGGCGCTCATCTGAATCAACCGCTCATGATGGAAGAGTGTTTGTTACGTTGGCAAGGTATCTTGGTGTTTAAGCCCAGCGGATGAGCGCTTAAGAGGCCAAGACAGCGCATAGGTGTAAATAGAAGGGTAATAGGGGTAATAAAAAGAAAACGGACATATGGCGATACCAAACTTACCTGGAGGCGGGCGCAGCGGCATCCTCTCCTTAACGATCAAAGATAAAGCCGTTCTCTATGCGGCCTATATGCCTCATGTAAAAAATGGTGGCCTATTTATTCCAACCAATAAAGAGTATCGACTGGGTGAAGAGGTGTTTTTGCTCTTGAACCTTATGGAAGAAGCGGATAAGATCCCCGTTGCTGGTAAAGTTGTTTGGATTACACCACGAGGGGCTCAAGGCAGCCGTGTCGCAGGGATTGGTGTTCAATTCAGCAAGCAGGGTGAAACGGCCAAAAATAAGATCGAGAACTACTTAGCCGGTTCATTAAACAGCGATCGCCCGACACACACCATGTAATACACCCTGTTATAACACCCTGTATTACGCTCATCATGTATTACGTTAATATTGTGACGCCTATGCTATTGCTATGTATGTAGATTCCCATTGCCATTTAGATTGCCTGAAATTTGATGAAGGGCTGAAACGTGACAGCGTCTCATCTGAGCGTGATCAGGCTGAGCCTTACGCCACGCAACTCCACCAAAGCATCCAGGCGGCTCAGGCGCGCGGTGTGACTCAATTTCTCTGTGTCTGTATCGATCTTGAGCATAGCCAAGATGTGATTGATATTGCTGAGCGTTATGACAATGTGTTAGCGACGGTGGGCGTTCATCCGCTCTATAAAGATTCTAAGGAGCCGACCGTCGAAGCCTTGGTAAACCGAGTGAACGAGGCCAATGCCACGCAACGGCGGGTGATTGCGGTGGGTGAGACAGGCCTTGACTTTCACTACTGCCCTGAAAAGCCTCAATGGCAGATCAAGCGATTTGAGGTCCACCTTGAGGCAGCGCTGAAGCTCTCCATGCCGCTGATAATTCACAGTCGTAGCGCTAAGCAGGAGACGTTAGAGCGTTTTCATGCGTACGGTGTCGACCGTGTCGGGGGGGTGATGCACTGCTTTACGGAGGATCTGGATATGGCAAAACGGTGCATTGACTTGGGGTTTTTGATCTCGTTTTCAGGCATCGTGACATTTAATAATGCGCAGGCTTTACGGGATGTTGTGGCCGCTCTGCCGTTGGACCGCATGTTGATTGAAACAGATTCCCCCTATCTTGCGCCCAAACCTTACCGTGGTCAATCGAATGAACCTAAGTATGTTGTAGAGGTCGCTCAACAGATTGCAGAGGTGAAAGGTGTTTCGGTTGAAGAGGTTGCGAGTGTCACCACGGGAAATTATGAGGCGCTTGTTGCGGGGCGGGTAAATAAGCTGGGATCAGCAGTCTATTAACAACAACGTCTTCTTGTTGTTAAAGGTGAAGGGGTAATGTTAAACTGCTGACCCACTCTTATTTGGTGCACTCAATCAGTGCGTCTTTAAAAGGCTTTCTTTACTTATTTTTGATAGATTTTTATTTTTTTAGTTCTCCTCTTTTTTTATTCTACTGTTTTTATTTTTTTCTAGTTTGCTTTCTTTTAGTTTTAGTTTTAGTTTTTATTATACAGTGCTTCATGGTTGTTGTTATTGTGTATGGTTTATTGTTTTTCTTGCTGTTTAACGTTTTTGTTATTGTGTAATTGTAATGGTTTTAGTTATTAGTCTTTGTTGTGAGGGCTTTTCTCTCCTTGTTCCCTAACAACGAGGTTTATATTATTCGCCATTGATTAAATAGTCAACAGCTTTTTGTTATTTTTTAACCAATTTAACGCGTATTGAACAGTGCCCTGTCGGTGGCGACGAGGGATAAATTGGAAGTTATGCATGTAATATGTATGTAAAATAGTCACTTAAGGTGGGGTGCGGGTGATTCTTTTGGTGACTTTTTTCTAAGAGCGTGCGTATTATAGGGGGGCACTGTTCTATCTTTAGAGATAGATATGAGCACTTAGGGCGTGCTACCTCCTGTTCATGATGTATACTGAATTGAGTATAGGGCGCATTTTGTGAGCATCAGCGCTGGATGTGTTGTAGACATATTATGAGAGATATACGGATATTTACAGCACATATATATTGTCCGCAGCTAATGATTAAGAAAATACTATGTATGAAAACTATTTTGGCCTGAAGACGGAACCTTTTACGATAGCCCCCAACCCTCGTTTTCTCTATATGAGTAAACAGCACCATGAGGCATTGGCACACCTAGTCTATGGTGTTAGCAGCAGTGGAGGGTTTATATTATTAACAGGCGAAGTGGGTACGGGTAAGACGACGGTTTGCCGAGCCTTTTTGGAACAGATGCCTGAAGGGTGTGATGTTGCTTTTATCTTTAACCCCAAATTATGTGTGCGAGAACTGCTCTCGACCATCTGTGATGAGTTTGGTATCACCGTGGACGGTGTCTCTCAAAAAGAGCATATCAGTGCGCTGAATCAATACTTGTTGGATGCGCATGGCCGTGGCCGTAAGGCTGTTTTAATTATCGATGAGGCGCAGAACCTATCCGCATCGGTGTTGGAGCAGTTGAGGCTGCTCACAAACTTAGAGACCAATGATACCAAACTTTTGCAGATAGTGCTGTTGGGGCAACCCGAATTAAAACAGCTCTTTGAGCGAGAAGAGCTGCGCCAGCTGGCGCAGCGTGTGACCGCGCGCTATCACCTTGCCCCGCTCAGCTTAGCCGAGACGGCGGCCTATATTCAGCACCGTCTTTCGGTTGCGGGTCGTCATGATAGGCTGTTCAGCACTCGCGCCGTTAAAATGATCCACCGTTTAAGTGGTGGTATTCCTCGTGTTGTCAATCTACTCTGTGACCGATCCCTTCTTGGTGCCTACTGTCAAACAGCGCATCATGTTGATAAAAAGATGGTGAGTCAAGCTGCAAAAGAGGCTTTAGGGCTATCCCCTCGGCGGATTGTTTGGCTGCCACGTATGATCAATGTGTTAACGGGAGGGGTGGCCGCTCTTTTCGTGGGATTGCTCTATGTGACTGAACCCCATCTTTTATTCTTTAACGACGATCAGGTGCCTAAAGGTGACCAACTCTTAGAGGGGTCACAGGCCTCTGGTGCAGTGAGTGTCGTCAGTGATGTGAGTGAAAAAAACGCTCTCCTTGCTCAAAGAGCGCCCTCTCAAGGTGTGGCCAATGGCACGTTAGCCGATCGGCAGAGTGCAGGGGCATCGGACGTGATGGAACGTGTGATTGAAAAGCGTGCTACTGTGAAGAGTCAGGATCCTGGGGTGGATGTTTCGGATCAGCATGCAGTGAGTGTCAAGTCCACGGTGAAGGCCGCGCAGGGTGACGCACGGGATGACACATTGGGTGGCGCACTGGATGAAGTGCTGCTGGCCAAAGCGCAAAACAGCTCAGTCGAGGCCTACAGCACATTATTAAAACTGTGGGGGATTGATGACCGTCAGTGGCGTCAGCGAAACGCGCAACAGCAAGGCCCGGTGTCGTTTTGTGAGTGGGCTCGCGCTTTAAATATGGGCTGCATTATGCAGAAAGGTGAATTGAGTGATTTAGCGCTTTTGAATAGGCCGGCTGTGGTGACCCTGACGTTTATAGAGTCAGGGGAAGCGCATGAGGTGGATATCACGCTTTTGGCGCTGACAGAGTCTGATGCTCATGCTCAATTAAATAATAAAGAGGTTCAATTCACTCGCTCTGCACTGAGCAACCTGTGGAGTGGTCAATATACGGTGTTATGGAAGCGGCCACCGGTCTACCATGGCGATATTGTGTTGGGTACGGTGGGTCCAGAGATTCGGTTTTTGAGTAAAAAACTGGGAGAGTTGCAGAAAGACCCAGATTTGGCACAAGGCATTTTGATGTACGATGAGCTTTTTCGTGAGAAAGTAAAGGCCTTTCAGGTGTCGATGGGCTTAAAGCCTGATGGTATTGTCGGTGTTCGTACTTGGATGAAGCTTAATGCAGAGAGTGGATTGGCGGTGCCACTGTTAGCGAAGCGCATCGAAGAGTAAACCGAAGAGTAAAAGTTACGCTGAGAGCCCATGTTTAGTGACTATACTGTTAGTCAAGATAAGCGCTAATAAGTACTAATAAGCTTGAGCGTTAAATAAACGTTAAATAAGCGACAAAGAAAGGCTAAAGAAGGGGTTGAAAAGTGTCCTATATATTGGAGGCATTGCGTAAATCCGAGCATGAGAAGCACGTTGGAGAGATACCAACGTTAAACGCTGTCCATTTCCCAGTTCAACAGTCAAGAGGCCAGCATGTCAAGGTGGCCTTTATATTGTTGATGCTGATTCTGAATATCATGCTGCTGTTTAACTGGTTTTACAATAAGCAGACGACAAGTGCAGGTGCCCAGGGGAAGGGCGCTGTTTCCAGTGGCAGACCTGCAGAGCATGCGACTCTTTCCACATCGGCAGAAAAACAGGAGGCTAATGCGCACAGGGCTGAGGTTGATAATGTAAATGCTGGCATCGATATGGGCGCTGAAGTTGTCAGCGAGGTGGCCAGGGAAATAGGCAGTGGCATAGCGTCTGAAATAGAGGGTGAAATGGATGATGAGGGTGAAATGGATGATAAAGTGGGTGGATACGAAGTAGGTCGGTATGAAGCAGGCGTAGAAAAAGCGGGTAATGATGAAATCAGCTATGATAATGCAGCAAATAGTGAAGCAAATAGTGATGTGACGCCCGCTGACCTGGTATCAGCCGCCCATGAGTGGGAGACGCTGCCTTTTACGGCCGACCTGCCTGCCAGCATGGCCCGCGCACTGCCTACGTTAGCACTCTCCTCACACCTCTACTCCTCTGTGCCAGCATCACGCTCCGTTGTGATCGATGGACGCTATCTTAAAGAGCGGCAGTGGTTGAATCAAGATATCGAAGTCTATGAAATTGTCGAACTGGGGGTTATCCTTCAGTCCGATGGGGTACTGTTTAAACTCTCGATTGAGTGATATAATCGCCCTCTTTTGATGGCAGCATATCTGTTTGCTGCCCATACCTGCAGTAATGATGCTCATGCCGTACCTACTTTTCATTGTACTCCTGCCCCTACTGATCGCTCTGGGTACGACGGCCGCTGTGGCGGCTGAGGTGTTAGAGGGAGGCACAGATATCGAGCGTGAGGTGCAGTTCAGCTTTGAAGCGGTCGCTCTTATGGGGTCTGGTGATGAGCGCCCTGTTCAGCATCTTGATGAAGAGCATCGAGACAACATTCAAAGCTTCATTGATCTTGATGAAGTCATCGCAGCAAAGAGCCATACTGAACAGCTCGCTTATCTCAATGAGCGTTGCGAAACGGCGTTGCAAGCGTTTGGCTACTATTGGGCGCGCTGCAAGAGCCGCATCACGAAGCAGCGAAGCACACTTGATCGCCTGCTAAACAAAACCTTTGAAATAGCCTTTCACGTCGATTTAGGCCGGCCTGTTACTGTGCGGCAGTGGCAGGTTGAGCTGCTTGGGGATGCCGCCCAGAGCCCTGAAATTTTAGCGTATATTGATGATCAACCCCTTAAGCCAGGCCAGCCGTTTCGACACGATCACTATGAGAACTTAAAGCAGGGTTTGCAGGACCTCAGTGCTGAGCTGGGCCTCTTTGATGCGCAGTTTGTAGAGCAGAGCGTCAATGTCTCCCTCGCTGAGATGAGTGCGGATGTCACCTTGGTGTTCCAAGGCGGGTTGCGTTATCGCTTTGGTGACCTTCATATTGAAGGGGCGAAAATTGATCGGGGTTTGATTGAGTCGTTGCGCACGTTTAAAGCCGGTTCGCCCTATCATGCACTGGCCCTGGTCGACTATAACAATAAGCTGCTTCAGACTCAGTACTTTAGCCATGTGCGTGTTATTCCCGATGTAGAGAATGCAGAGAGTAAGAGCCCGGAGGATAAGCGTGTCCCGATTGTGCTCTTATTGACAATGAAACCAAAGAATACGGTCCGTTTTGGCATGGGGTACTCCACCGATGTGGGGGCTCGAGGCCGTGTCGAGTGGGTTAAGCCGTGGATCAGCCGTCGTGGCCGCCGTATTGCGGTAAAAACGGAGCTCTCGGCCGTAGTGCAGCGTGTCGATGTACGTTTTAAGACGCCTGTGCTTGGGGCGGTTCAGCGGCAGTTTGAACAGAGTATAGGTTGGGAGCGGCATGACGTGGAAGCGCGTGAGACAGTTTCCGCAGCCCTGACCTACCGAATGCCGCTTACACGTGGTTGGCACTTTTCTCCCTCTGTGCGAATAGAGCAGGAGCAGTATACGGATCTCAATGTTGAACAGAAGGCCACCAGCTTAATCCCTGGGTTTGAGATTTGGAGGCGTAGAAAGCGTGGTGGGCTGGCGCCCATATGGGGGGATTTTATTCGTGTCGGTATGGAGGTGGGGTCTGAGGCGTTGGCGGCCGAAGAGGATTTTTATCGCATCACATTGATGGGCAAGTTGATCCGCCAGCCGTTTGAGCGTCAACGTATTCTTCTGGGGCTCAATTTGGGCAGCTTAATCACTGATGCCGAGGTGACGGCGCTTCCGGACTCTTTGCGCTTTTTAGCGGGAGGTGACCAGAGCATTCGAGGTTTCGATTATAAAGAGATCGGCGGCGAGATCAGCGAGGGCGCGACAGCCACGGGAACAGAGAGCGCCCTCCATCTGGCCACCCTTTCAGTGGAGTATGATTGGGCGTTTGTCGATCGGTGGCGTGCCGCGCTGTTTGTGGATGCAGGGGATGCGTTCAACGAAGATTTTGATCTTCATGTTGGTGCGGGCCTAGGGTTGCGGTGGATGTCGCCCGTGGGGCCTATCAAGCTGGATGGGGGGTATACCCTCAGTGAGGAGCCAAAGGTGTTTCGCTTGCACTTCTCTATGGGGCTGGACATTTAGAGGGGGGAGGGCCTAGGGGTAAGTCGATATAGAAGCGGCTGCCACCGTTGGGGGCGGCATCGGCGCAGATCGCCCCCCCATGGCGATTGACGATATGCTGCACGGTGGCTAAGCCA
This sequence comes from Gammaproteobacteria bacterium, assembly GCA_038124075.1. Classification (GTDB taxonomy): domain Bacteria; phylum Pseudomonadota; class Gammaproteobacteria; order Pseudomonadales; family JAYPBG01; genus JAYPBG01. The sequence continues at coordinate 5,023 of JAYPBG010000066.1, read as the reverse complement.
ATGCCGGAGCCGTGGTAGGTATTGCCCACGCCGTGCAAACGTGTAAACGGTTTAAAGATGGTTTGTCGCTGCCCTCTTTGGATGCCAATACCGTTATCTTCAACACAAATACGACAGAAGTGATCGCCCAGTAGGCTTGCGGATGCCGTCAGAGTGATGTGGGGTTGGTTTTTTGGAGGTTGGTACTTAATGGCGTTATGGATCAAATTCTGAAACAGCCTTACAAAGAGGTGCTGATCGCCCCAGACATTTGGCAGGGGCTCAGGAATGGATAGCGTAGCATGGCTGTCCTGAATCAGCAGCTCAAGCTGTTTCTTGACGGCATGAATGCATTGATTAAGATTAAGCACTTCGCAGTTGAGCACATGTTGCTGCGCGCCAGAATAGAGCAGCAGGCTGCTAATCATATCGCGTTGCCGTTCGGTGGCTTCAGAGATGAATTGAATATCGCTTGCAACCAGGTCAAACTTGTTCTCTGCAATGTCCTCTTTGAGAAAGCCTACATAATTGTTGATGGTGCGCAGAGGCTCTTGCAGATCGTGGCTGGCGATATGGGTAAAGTCTTCAAGCCGTTGGTTGGCTTGCAGCAGCGCTTCGTTGGATGCGCGCAGATCATGTTCGAGCGCCTCTTGAGCGCTCATGTCGGTGATGGAGCTTAACACCTGGGTGCCTGCTTCTGAGCGAAAATAGCTGATGCGTATGCTGACAGGAAACTCTTTTCCCTGCTTATCGACCGCGCGTAAAATGCCACGCCCCATGCCGCGCTCAATGCGTTCACTTTGGAGTTTCTTGCGCCATGCCTGGTGTTGAGAAAGTAAGCGCTTAGGCACAAGTGACTCAATGGTGATGCCGATCATCTCGCCTGTTGAATAGCCAAACATGGTTTCAGCCGCCGGGTTTGCGGAGACGATGACGCCCTCTAAATTGGATGATATTAAACCTGAGCCTGTCGATTGCTGAATCGCGAGCAGCCGTTTTTGTGTCAGCCGCTGTACATTATAAAAGTAGGCCGTACCCGAGAGTCCAATGCCCATGGCAAGCCCAATGATTAAGATGAGGCTGCTTAACGGCAGTGTTTCGTTGAGTAAGTCTTTGGGGGGGATAACGGTAATGAGAAACTCTAAATCTCTGAACCCTACAGGCTGCTGAAAATAGAGGCCCTCTTTTGTAGCATGTTTAGCATTACGCTGCTGAGTGGGTTTCACCAGGTGGGCACCATCGATGGTGAGCTGGAAGCGATCATTAAATTGGCTGGATACGCTGATCCACTGAGTGAGCGCTTTCTGAAGCTCAAATCGACCCACCAGCAGTTTAGGGGGGTGGTTGGGTGGCGCTATTTTGGCGGCCACCAGGAGGTCATTGTTCTCCAGCGCTAAGCGTAGGGGGTGTGGGGTGTTGCTCATGCTGCGTGTCATCTCGATCATGCTGGCGGGGGTCACCCCTATGTGATCGTGATGCCCTTCTTTTTTATCTATAACGGCTTCTGTATAAGGTGCATCGAGGGCGATGGTTGAGAGGGCTTTTAGTGCGTTGATGTCTCTAATATAGAGCGCCGATTCAAGCTGTAAAAAGTGATCATCACCCAAATGGTTGTAACGCCAAGCTAAGCGCTCTAAGGCGGTGACCCAGTGTGACATACCGGTGGTTGCCGCCGCCGCGAGCACCTCAGCTTGCTGATGCCAGACGGCGTGCTTTTCCCTCTGCTTTAACTGTATAAATGCGTAATAGTTGAAGAGGGCGAAGGTGCTGCTGCCTATGAGCAGCAGCAAAGGTATCAGCCAGAGTCGGTTTTTTTCGGTCAGTTTCATAAACATTCCTTAGGTACTGATGATGCAGTCTACCTTAATAAGGTGCGTTTAGGGAACATGTTGATCGGCTGGGTGTTCAGTTGGGCGCCGTGTTGGCGCGCCCTGTTGACGTCGCAAAAAGGAAGAGCGAGATAAGGCTTAAAAGGGTTAAACAGTAGGTGCGGGCGTCATGGTAATGCTCTTGGTTGAGGAGAATGAGGCAGTTTGGCCGTTGAGCGCGCAATTGATCGATGACGGCGGGATCGAAGTGTGCGCCCCACTGAAGATCTAAGTGGCTTAAATGAGGTAAGTGCGAGAGATGCCTCAAACCCGCGTTGCTTAATTGGTCGCACCCCAGTAAGGAGAGGTGTTGTAGGCTCTCTAACCTTGACAGATGCATCAAAGCGGTATCCGTGAGCTGATAGCACCAGTTAAGTTCAAGCGTTTTTAGGCGCTGCAACCCTGACAAATGCGTTAGGCCTGCTCCGTTGAGGCGATAGCAGTCGCTCAGCGTGAGGTGTTGTAAGTTTTTTAAGTTAGAGAAAGAGGCTAAGTTGGCATCACTCAATTCGATGATCCCTTTAAGCACTAAGTGCTCTAGACTCAGCATGCTCGATAGGTGTGTCACGTCGTTATTTGCCACTTGGTTGCACCCAGAGAGATTTAAGTGCAGCAGAGTGCGTAGCGGTGAGAGACGTGCCAAGGCGTGGCCGTTAAAGCCTTGGCATCGGCTAAGGTTTAAGCTTTTTAGTGCGGGGAGGTGCGATAGATAGGCGAGCGCCTGGTCATTAATTTGGTGGCAGTAACTTACGTTTAAGCTTTCTAGAGGGTGTAAGCGGGCTAGGTGGGCGAAGCTCTCACCGTTTAGACGGGTGCAGTGGCTTAGGTTGAGGGCTTTTAGGCCTGCTATCTCAGAGATGTGTTTTAATGCGGCGCCGGACAGCTGATCGCAGTGTTCAAGATTGAGTGTCTGAAGGTTCTGCACGCGGGATAACGACATTAAGCCGGCCTCACTAAAGTGTTTACAGTATGTGAGCTCTAAATCTTGCAGCTGATTGATCTTTGCTAAAAAGCTCAAGGTGTTATCATCTACGTGAGGGCAGCCAGTAAAATTGAGCGTTCGGAGGTGCTTTAAGCGAGGCAGCTGTTTGAATGCGGCATTTGTGAGCGTTTTACAGTGGTTAAAATCGAGTTGTTCAACAGCATCAAGCGTGCCACGTTGGACTAATGCTGTGAATGCTTCGTCGGTGATCCGTAGAGGTAACCGTAAGTGGTGTCTTTTGATGCTTAAGATTGACACGTTGGCGCTCTGTTCATTGCTGTTTGCCCACTGTTTAAGGGCACTTGCCGTAGGGGCCAGCGTTAAGTGCCGTGTGACGGCAGGGGAGGCCATAGAGGTGTGAGTGAGCCTGAGTGAGCGCAGATCGGATACATTTAAGAAAGTACTGATCTTTGCCAGCATCTCGCTTGGGAGTTCAGGCAGATAGGCTGGGTTGTTACCCTGCGTGTTAAGAGTGTAAGCCCCTACCATGAGAGCTATCCTGTTGATCTGTCCGCTCACAAAGCCATCCAAAAGCATCCAAATGATTGAGTTTTATATAGGTCAGTGAATTAAATATATTATTTCGTGCCCAGCCAGAGCACTAGGCGGGCACATTGTACAACAGATATGTGTTTATATATAGCCATATATATAGGAGTATCCCTTCAACGCCGGTCAACGCCGATTATCATTCTGATAAAGTGACCAAAGTACCCAAAGCGGAATGGCCTTTAGAAAGAGAGGGAAAGAGAAAGAGAAAGCAAGTGAAAACTTTATTGAAACCTGTATTAAGAGCAGTAGCATGTACAGGCCAATAGAAAAATAAAGCGTCTCCTCATGTATGAAGAGGTCGAACTCAAGGGTACAGTGGGGCAGTTGATAGCTTAAGCGATAGAGTGCACCGGAGCTGAGGTTATGGCAATCTTTTACGTCTAAATGCCTTAGGTTCGATAGCATAGAGAGTGCTATTATGGCGGTATCTGTCATGCCTGTGCACCCTCTTAGGGTTAATGTATGCAAGTGATGCAGATTTGATAATTGTAAAACCGTCGCATTGGTTAAGGTTAATGATCGGCACCCATTCAGATCAAGTTGGCGAAGGTGGGTGAGGGTTGAAATATGCCGAATGGAGCGGTCGGTTAGTGAGTGGCAGCCATCGAGTGTTAATCGTTCTAAATTCTGTAGGGATGATAAATGCCTTAAGGCCTCTTCATTGACCCGGAAGCATTTTGATAGGTCTAGATGGCGTAGAGTTTGCAATCTTGATAAGTGCATAAAAGCGCTGGGCTCTAATTGGGTGCTCCACTGAAGGGATAGCGCGTGGAGGTTGGGTAACCTGCGCAGGTGCGCAAACCCTGAACCGCTCAACATGATGCGGTTGAGGTTCAGTCTGTTGAGGCTATGTATATGCGAGAGGTGCATTAACCCAGCGTCACTTATTCTAGAGCACGATTCGAGTGATAGTTGCTTCAGGCCTTGAAGGTGAGATAGATGCACTAAAGCGTCATCGGTTAGCGTGATTGAGTTACTCAGGTCTAAATTGCGCACCGATGTTAAGCAACCACGATCCACTAACTGTTTGAGTTGCCAGTCGGTGATGGCGCTGGGAAGGCGCACTTGAGCTCTGTTTAACCATATAGCAGAGTGATCTATCGCGTTGGGCCCCCCATCTAACCAATGTGTAACGGTTGAGGTGTCCGGTGCCATTTTTAAATGCTGAGTGTAGATAGGGTCTGTCATGGCACGGTGAGCCAGCCTGAACGCTCGGGTGTCGGCCAGATTCAAGAAGGATGATATTGCACTTAAAACATCCGACGGTGCTTTCGATAGATCCACTGTTTCCCGCTCAATTTCCTGTTCACTTTCCTGTTCAGAGACAAGCGTGTTGTTTGTATTGATAGGGTGAGGATGATGGGGGGCTTGATGGGTCGGTATGTTCATAAAAAATAACCACGTATTGGCTCTGTTTAGGTATAAGCTATTGATACTAACTCTAAAAGGGTTAAAGAAAAAAGAAAAGAAAGAAAAAGAAAGGAATAAAGTAAAAGATGTGTGCGCAATATTACGACAGATTGTATTGGTATTCTTCTACTGAAGAAGTACGTGAAGAAGTGACATCTAAAATTCTACAGTGTTTACCCTATAGTGGACCCCAAAAATGAGACACCAGGGTAAAATAGAGAAATGTTAACCT
>JAYPBG010000065.1:8683-13717 GCA_038124075.1 Gammaproteobacteria bacterium | reverse complement strand
CCTATAGGTTTCCCCCTTTCAACAACCCTTAAACATAAAACACGACCTCATAAACACAACCTCATAAAGGAGAGCACCTATCATGACCAACGTGAACAACGGCCCTTTATCAACATCAACACACAGCTACCAAACAATACCCTCGCTCAATGTGGACTGCTCAGGCCCCAGCCACGCTCAAAAGGCAGCCAAACCTTCCCTATTCGCGCGGCTCAACGCATTCGGCGGTTCAAAGTCCATGCGTGATGACGCTGCGACCGGTCCCAGTCGAGATCGCAGCATCCTGTGGGGCGCGCTTGGCGCTCTAGCGGGTGCTGGCTCAGGCGCTGTTTTAACACTCTGGTCTTGGGAGGGACTGAAATCCACCTTTGGCAACCATGAGACAGACTTTTCCGTTACCGTCGATGGTGATGCGACAGGTCATGCTGATTTGGTTGGAAGCGGTACAGCCACGATCGATGGTGAGGCAAGCGGTACACTTGAAGGCAGCGCAACCGGCACCATAACGGGCAGCGGCGAAGGCGATATAAGCGGTGCAGGAGAAGGTACCGTTGATGGTACCGTCAACGGCACACTCGATGGCGTATCCATAGGCCCATTTAACCTTGACGTGGGCGGTGAAGCAGGTGCAACCGGCGAAGGCTCAGCCGTCGGCACAGGCTCAATCGATGGCACAGGCGCTTTTGACGGTACTGCTCAAGGCACAACGGAAGGCACTGCCGAAGGCGAGATCGTCGGATCAGCCAACGGTGATCTCGACTTTGCGGTCGATGCTGAAATGGGCGCTGACTTCAACGCTGACCTCGATGGCTCTGGATTCTTCGATATACCCGGCGCCCCCATCCAAGTCGTATTATCTGCCGTAGCCATCTTTGCCACCGTCGTAGGTGCATTTGCCTTTGTGACAGCAAAACTCTGTTACCTTATCGACATAGAGAAAAAAGATAAGGATATGCGGGCAAACAGAGAGGAGCAGCCAGAGCGTCGGAACGAGATCGAGCAACAGAAACAAGCGCTTCAAGCACAGCTTGCTGCACAGGCGGCAGAAAACAGCGAACTGAAAAAGAAAATGGATGAACTGATAAAAAACCAAGTAGAGCTTTTCAAACTGATGAAAAGCGCTTCTCTGCCTCAAGTTAATAACAATCCGGATCTTGGCAACGCTATCCCCGTTACATGAAGGAGTGCACCCATGACGTCTGGAACGAGTTTACCCCCCGCTGCACCCGCTGTTCCCACTGAGCGCTCAGCAGAAGCAGTCAATGCTCCGCAGTTAAACCGTCGTGAAGGGATGGCTGCCAGCAGCACCCGCAACGCACAGCCCAGGCTGCGCCAGGCGGATGCCACAGAGGCGCAAAGTATGCGCCTCACACTTCGCAACGGGGCACGACGCCATTGGATCCGTGCTCAGCCACGCATACATGCAACGTGGCATACCTTTCGAAACAAGATCGATCACGGCGTCGATCTTGCGCTCAGCAAAATCGAACACGGGCTACACCTTAAACCCCATACCATAAAACGCAGCCGCCTTATGACCGCTTCGATTCTGAGCCGGCTAGGGCACCTTGCCAATGTGACCGGTGTTGCACTCTTTTGTGCTGCATTCGCTTGCCCACCTGTCAGCGTCGCGATTTTGCCACTTTTTATGGCCGCCTTTGGTGCATCCATGGTTTCAAATGCCTTAGCGCGCTCCATGGCACACAACGTACTCTACAGCCTCAATGAAAAGAACGCATCCAATCAAGCGCTCATGGATGCAGCCCTCTATATGAGCATTATTAAGCAACCCTACGTTCGCATACACAACACCCCCATTCCTAAGTCAAAACTCTTAATTCAACTTTTTGACAGGTTAACCAACTGTATTGAAGAAGAAAAGAACGCCCAATCCAGCAACAACAAAACATTAAAGCAGCTGGAGGCAAGCCGAGACGCTATTGAGAAGCAACTCCATACGCTCTTATACCGACGCGCTCAGTCATATAACATAAGCCACTATTTTAAATCCAAGCCCGTGTCTGCAAAGGAGGTAGACCCCTGTACACTTTGGCGCCCAATACGCTTTAATAACGACGAGATTATTCCTACCGCCCGCCAATCTAAACGCCAATCTAAAGGCACCCAAAAAAAGGGGGTCATTGATTACCTTGAGTCAGACTTATACAGTGAGTACGCCACTCGAAAAGAGAGGGTCGATATCCTAGAGAAGATCATTGTTCGCCCCATGAAGTGCGCATCAGACTACGTGGATCTCCTTCGACTGCGCAATCAGATGGAGACGTCAAATCAAACCACCATAAGCGCCCCTCTCTTGTTGAGTGAGGAAGAGAAGCAGCGGCTCGCAAAACGGCAAATAGGCCTTCAAGAGGTCGAACCCATACTTGCTATGAGCACGCAAGAGATCGCCTTGCGCGCGCTCAATGCGCTCACAATGAATCAAATAAAAGACTTAGTCAGTCGCACAGCGACCGATGGGGTTGCGCTGAAAGCTGAGGCCGCGTTCAGGAATCATGTTTATAACCACCCTGAACTGTACCGTTTTGAAGAGAGAGGAGATGCATTAACCAAGGCATTGCGCGAAAAGACCATTAAAGAGCTCATAGATCGGACGGTACTGGTTCAAACCTGACAAAAACATACAACACCACCCTATTGCTCTATTACTGCTCTATTGCTACTTGACAGTACTAAACATTGTCCAGTAGCATCCTGTCCTGATCAATATTAAACCAACACACCGACTGATTGGCCAGGCGATAAACATGGACATAGGCGCACCATACCCATTATCTTACGCAAAGCGTCAACCTGATAACCTTGAAGCAGCCGTTGATTTTCTTGCAGACACCTTCTTAAGCGCGACCCATAGACCTCACCATCAACTTAATAATGCCGCTGATCTACGTGAACCCGTAAACAGAAGAGAGGTAAGCAGCGAGGCAGATTACGTTACATCGTACAACATGTTCCTACCGCTCTTAACACCAAGCGAGAATGTACTCCCCCCGTTAGACACCGACCTCCAAAAAGGGGCATTCTGCATAGTACCCAAATCAATACAGATACCTCCAAATTTAAATTTAGTTCAGATAAAGAGATGCATTGAACACTTACCTACCCCCTTAGCGGCACGCATCCTCGCTCACACTCTAGAAAAGCTCCCTCAGCTCGCTCTAGAAAACAGCGATGATTTTGACAGGCTGATCATCATCCGTACCATCAACGATCAGCCGCTTCACAAGCGCTTAGCACTGGCTGTCGCACTGCCTGTAAACACCATCCAGTTTACAGAGGATGAGCAATCATCCATAGCCACCTCACTCTATCGCGACCACCGCACCTTCGTAGATCAACCCCAGAGTCACGCTTATAAAGAGAGCGTATCCCAGTGGCTAAATGGCAATAAGATAAAAACGTTTTCTATTGCATCGCTGTTTCAAAAAAAGAGCTGCTTACCTCTGTTTGACAATCAGAATAAAAACAGCGTGCTTTTCATTACGGATGACGAGCTCTCTGTGCATGGCTCAAGCCTAAACGGGTTACTCGAATCAGGAAAATGGGAGATCGATGATCTCACCGATATCGTATGGCCTCGCATTGTCGTCATTGGCGATAAAAAGAGCCTCTCAAGTGATCTACTCTCGCGCCTATGCTGCCATGAAGACGCCGTCAGTTACAAACGCTACTCTAAATCACTCTGCCCCTCCCGCTCAAACACGCCCAACTCAAACAGCAGCGTCGACAGAACGACTGAGCATGAATCCATCACTCAGATCATGGATGCACACACACTGCTAAACAGCGCCTACCAAACGGTTCAATCCTATTTTGAGTCGTCACTGAAAAATGGGGCAGACGTCGACCCTTCGACACCTCTACTCATCTCGACACACGAAGAAGTTGAATACTTAAAAAAAGCCTCACACAACGGCTCTCCTCTGCCTCCTATTTGTCAACCCGTTCGATACCCAATGGTTCACACGAGCGTTTCGCAGCTGCCTAATAAAGAGCATAATAAAGAGAGAAACATCATACTGCTTGACGGTGTCAGCGACATCAACGATCTGCTTGAATACTACTTTGCTCGCATCACGCACAGCAGCCCCCCCTCTAACGCGTTGAACGAGCACCTCAAAACGTGCAAGGTCTTTGTGAACAGTTATACGAATGCATCACTGCTGGGCTCTGTGTACCAAAGCAAAGAGGAGGGCGCTATCATAAAATATAGAAACGCTCATTTTTCAGTGGCGTCAATTGCCCTATCCAAATTCAATTTTGATGAGCGGGCAATTGACGTTAACACAAAAGAGAGCGTTTCATTGAGCCCTGAAGAGAAAAAGCAGCTGAAGAAATACTACGAAAGCGGCACGCTCGACACCAACAACCATACCGCCCAAGCGATTCTAAACGCACTCCTTCGTTTCATGGAAAACGATCGCCCTTTACAGATCCTCGAAGGTCCACCTGGCATTGGTAAAGATGTATTAACAAGACATTTGGCGACCCAGATGCAATCGCTAAAGCCGGATGCCCTGACATATAAACACATTACGGCAGGCTATGACATCTCCTTAATCGACCATGTTTTAAATCTTCGCAAAAAATACCGCGACTGCGTTATCCTTCTCCACGTATCCGAAGGCAATCTATTCGACACTCATCACTGGCGGAACTTAATGCTGTTGATGAATTTTGACAAAAAGATTAAAGTGATCGCCACACAAAACCCTACTGAAGTAGGGGGTCGATTCGACCTGTCCAAGCTCTTCACAGACCCTCAATCTCAAGCCGGCGTACTTAAACTGGATAGCAACGATCAACAGTACCCCTCCCAGAACGCGTGTGATCCAACCGTGTATGATAAACATGCGTACACACTGACATTGAATAGAACCTGCCTCAACAATATCAAAGCACATAAAGAGGCCATGTCGTTTGACTCAACACGACCGCCCACGAATAGGCAGGTCAGCGCCCTTATCAAAGCCCTATCAAACGAGGCTCACTCAGATACGCGTGCACTTTTTGAAG
>JAYPBG010000065.1:0-8673 GCA_038124075.1 Gammaproteobacteria bacterium | reverse complement strand
ATCTATAGGGCATACGGACTATATGAACCTCACGCTTTGTTCGCCTATAATAACCAGATACTGTTAACACAATCAGTAGAAAGCACAGATGGAGAGACAGATGGAGAGACAAAAATATTTGAAGCGCTCTACGAACTGGATCACCCTACAGCGCCCGCTAGCGCAGACATCATAAGCGCGCCCCTCGAAGAAGAAGAAGACTACTACTCGGATAAACCCAGTGACCCTCAACCCATCTGGATCGGCAACAATCACTGTTACACCACAAGACCCTCTTTAAGCAGCGCCCAAGGCTTACCAGAGATCCAACTCTTAAGTGACAACACTACCCAGGAGCTTGAGCACGCATTCAGCAGAAAGGAGATCCAACCCGGCCAAAAGATTGAACTGCTTATCTTACCGAACATTACAAGCGATCTTTTTTTAAACATTGACGAGCATGGCGCGACTCAAGGCCGCACACCCGGCCAAGAAGAAGACAAAAAAGAAGACAAAGCAGAAGATGATGATGCGTACCCCATATTTTTAGCTATGCTACAGTATGAGCCTGTTACCTATAACGACCTTGAATTTGAGGACCTTGAATTTGAGGACCTTGAAAATGACGACCTGAGCTTAGTCCATCAAGACAATGGCTATAGCATTGAGTCCAATCATGGGCGCCACTTTTTTGTTAACACTAAAGATGTACCCATTGATCTTACCATCCACTACAACGCGCCTACGACGCTGCTATCCGAGCGTTGCTCGAAGAACTCTTTCACGAACAACAGTTTCAATGCTCTCAAAGCCAGCCAAGCCCCTATCACCCTTACCCGCGATGAAGAAGCCTTCATCGCGGCGTTTCTTCAGGCCTCACATGAGGCCGGCGATCGACGTACCGCACTGGCATCCATCTTAGGTATCAGCGATCATCAGAACGCGGCTGACGTTATCTTCTCCACGTTCAAATATATGAACCGCTATCTGGATGCACCCTTTGACTGCAAGCCTTATATGGGTGAGGCGCTTTCTGAAAAGTATACCCATCTCTTACACTCCATTTTAAGCAAAAAAGGGGTCTGTCGGCATCAAGCAGAAATCATGCATACCTTTTTAAACGTCTTCAATATCCCATCCACCCTCCACACAAACGCGACCCACACGTTTCTCACGCTGGAAGATTCAACCATCATAGACTTAGATTATTTCTCATCACCCTCAGCGCAAAATCAGTATGAGCACCTGTGTGAACAGGCCTGTACCGCCTCCGAACGTTTAACGCGCAGCCGTGAAAAACGCAGCCGTGAAAAAAATAACATCCCAGAGCAGCAAAAGCAGGCGCTACAAAGTTTGATTGAACGCGCTCAACCCTATATTGACTACCCACATGGAGATAACACCACACCAGAGACATTTGCGACCTTAATAGAGCAGTTTGACCAAGCACTGCAGCCTTTTTCGCCACCGCTCACCCAGACCGCCGCCGTACCGACACCAGCACCAAAAGCGAAGTCAACGCCAGTACGCACGAGCCAATCTGTCTGCGCATCACCCAAACCCATCGATCATATCAATATAGATCATAATAATTTTATCTCACTGCTCGACGATAACCAGATATCGCCAGACCAACTCTACAACACGCTCACGCAGAGCATCGATCATAACCACGGGTATCAGCCGTGGCTCATGGCTTTAGAATCAACAAACCTAAAAAAACGTATCCACCCACCTGAAACAGACCATACAGATCCGACAGCGAGCCTTAAAAGACGCAAAGTGGATTACCATGACAACACCTCATCTAACATTAAAACTAACATTAGAGTAGCCCTTAAGGTCATTGTCTCTCATATGTTAAGCGCACTGCCTGAAGAGACGCAGACCATTCAAAAGTTTATACCTAAAGGCGACGATACAGTACTGCCCGCGCGCGCTAAAGAGGTCTCGGGAGGTTTTATTGTAAACATGACCACCCCCTCGCCCACCATCAAAAAAGAGATACGACTCGATCTACCCGACACCTTTGCAGATGAGTTTATACTGCTTACGAACCACGGCCCTATTACCATAAGCTCACAAGAGGGCCTTAAGCAGATAACTGACCACAACCACTATACCCCTCTTAAGCTCAAGAGTGATTTAACATCAGAGATCAACACTTTTCTTCAGCAGTATCTTTAACAGGTCGACCGATATATAAGAATAATATATAAGAATATTATAATATGGCGCCTAAAAAACATTCATAATACCGCCTCTGTAGGGCCTCTTTAAGGGAGGTGGAAAAAATACTTAGCCTCCCTATAATATGAAAGTACCCTATTTCAGGATTTGCTACAACGGAGCTGTATTTTGATCAATCATACTCTTTTTTATGCTCTTTCTTCTAACTTTACGCCCTCTTCTTCCCGCTCAAACACGTTTACCTCTATCTCTCCTACTCCTACCTCTGCTGCCTGCTTTATTGCGCTGATACTCTTCGGCTTAATGATAAAAACCACGTTTGCCGCTCAAGCCCCCCAACCCAGCAGCATTACCACCACCCCCATTACATTCGCTGGCAGCAGTACACTGCTTCCCGTCATCGAGCAACTTACACCCTTCCTCTCCTCGCCCTCTAACAGCCCCCACCAACGTTATCGCATTGCCGTACAGGGTGGCGGCTCCTCTATGGGCATCAAAAGCGTTCAACTGGGTATGGCAGACATCGGCATGGTGTCGCGCGAGCTCAGCGCAAAAGAGCAGCAACGTTTTCACTCGTTAAGCCTTGCCTATGACCTGATTGCATTGATCGTTCATCGCGATAACACCATCAGCAACATCACCTCATCCGAGGTCCGATCCATCTACTCTGGTCAACAACGCTTTTGGCCACACTCTACGGACCCTATCAACATCATCAGTAAAGAGCATGGCCGTGCAACACGCGCGGTCTTTGATCGCACCTTTGACCTTAAGGGGCGATTAAGCCGCAAAGCACTCTTTATTGGCGCCAATGGTCAAGCGATCATCACCGTCAGCAACGACCCAAACGCCATCGCTTATGTTGCCTACAGCGCTGCCAAAGCCGCCATTGAGATCGATGCAGCCCACATAAAAATCGTGCGCCTTGACAACAAAGTGCCAGACCCTAAAAACGCGCTCGCACAAGGCTACCCTCTACTGCGACCATTAAACTTAATTTGGCACCCACAGACAGAACCCAAAATCACCTCCCTGCTCAAACAGATCGTCCACCCCCACCTCAAAGCGCGTATTGAGTCCATGCACCTGATGCCCAGTACCACAACCACATCCAGCTCAGCTCACAACACCCACCATGCGCTTATCGGTGTTGAAAACGATATTGAAAAGGGTGCGCAATGATGATTGGGCTCGAGCACCGATTGCACCGATGATTCGCCGCCACTGTCTCAGAAAACAAACCGAATACCGCTCGCTCGGCGGCATCGTGACGCTTTTGGTGATCGCGGCCATCGCCCTTTTTATGGCCATGCCGCTCATTCAAACAGGTCACTTTCTCATTGAAGTGCCCATCGAACTCTGGTGGCGCCTCGACTGGCAACCCGATCTCGACCATTATGGAATAGGCACATCACTGGCCGGATCAACCGCACTGCTGCTCTACGCCCTCCCACCCACGCTGCTGCTCAGCCACCTTATAGCACAGCAGCTCGTGGAGACTCAAAGCCATGCTGCTCGGTCAACGCTCATCACCCTACTGCAGACTTGGGCCTCACTGCCCTCGGTGATCATTGGGTTATGGATCATGGCCAGTCTGGTCCCCTTTATTCAGTCTCACCTGGGTCAAGGCTACACACTTTTCACCTCCGCGGTCGGTTTAACGCTGTTTATTACACCGGCATTAACGCTGCTGATCTTTCAAAACTATCAACACTTTCATCACGCGTTTCGCCCACTGGCAGACAGCTTGGAGATGAACGGCCGGCTGCGACTGCTCTACTACCTAAAATCCTATCGAACCGAAACACGGCATACGCTGCTCTATGGCTTCTGCCGGCTGTTTGGTGAAACCATGATCGTATTAATGCTCTCAGGAAACGCCCTCAATCGCTCCTTCGCGCCCTTTGAATCGATACGTTCGCTGACCGCAACCATTGCCCTTGAAATGGGCTATGCATCCCAGTGGCATGAGATGGCACTCTACGCCTTGGCCTCCTTAGCACTTTTGATTACACTGATCATCCTACTGCTGGGAAAAAACAGTGACGCTTACCCGATAAAATCCGGCGCCTAAACAGTATGAAACCCGTACTCCTCTATCTTTATATCGGCTTAACAATCGTGTTAATCAGTGCGCTCTGGCCAGAGTCGTTCCAACTGAACCACACCCCCATTGCACTCTGGGTCTCTACGGCCATTGTCACCCTCTGCGCCACTTTCGCAGCCCTGCTCCCCGCCTACTTAAGCGCAGCCGTCGTAACAGGCTTCTATCATGCCCCTCTCTTCCAGCGCTGCGCGCTGTTGATTCTATACCTCTTAGCCGGCATGCCCTCAATCATTATCGGTGTTGCAGGCTTTATCACCTTCAGTTATGGATTAGGCCTCGGATGGTCTATGTTATCTGCCATTTTAACGCTTGTTTTTCTGCTTGCGCCTACGCTCGCAACCGCCTTCATTCAGCTGCTCAATCAGGCACACTCGGACCACTATGCACTTGCAAGGGGTTTAGATATGAGCCGCACCTACTTTCTTTTCATATGGCTGCCTACGTTAAAAAAAGAGGCCCTTGTCGATACGCTGCTCTTAGGCTGGAGTCGAGCCCTAGGGGATACCGCCGCCATCATGCTCACCTGCGGCGCGGTCATGGCGACACCCACCTCGCTTCTCGACCCTGTGAGATTGATCAATTACCATATCTATCTGTTGGCGATGGAAGTCCCGGGGGGCTTCACGGAAGCCCAGAGCATTGCACTGCTGCAGATCATTATGATCGCGCTGCTCTTCATACCAAGGTGGCTACTGCAAAAGAGAGAACCATGTTTATCCAACTGAACAACCTTACCGTACACATTAACCGCCTCCCCATGTTGACCATTGACCAAATGGGACTGCCCCCATCGGGGATCTATGCCATCTTAGGTCCATCCGGTTGCGGTAAAAGCTCTCTCTTAACACTGCTCTCAGGGCTCCACGACCCAGCACTCAGCTACTCGGGCGATCTTATTGAACACACCCATACGCCCGTACGTTATGCGATGGTCTGGCAGAAGCCTACCGTATTTCCTTGCTCTATTTTCGATAACCTTTGGGTTGCCTACCGGTCAACCCTCACCGCGCAACCCAATAGGCTCCACCCCTCAAACTGGTCTAGGTTTATAAAAAGGCAGCACCGCGGATCACTCTACCGCGCGCTTGAGACGGTCGGCTTAGATCAAGAGCTGGGGCACGGATGGGCAGAACGCCATGCCGACACCCTGTCTGGAGGGCAAAAACAGAGGCTCTGCATCGCCATGGGTCTTTTAAAACAGGCGGACGTTCTGCTGCTGGATGAGCCCACTTCATCACTGGACCCCATTGCGACACAAAAAATAGAGGAGACGTTGCGCGCATTAAGCAAAAAACACCTTATCGTGTTGGTGACTCACAGCATTGGCCAAGCAAAACGGCTGGCTGACTTAGCAACGGTGATCTGCCACTGCACAGAACGTAACCTCAGCTATGCTTGCGAAACCGGCTTAGCCTCAGACGTTTTAAACCGACCAAAGACGTTGTCATGCAAAGCATTTATTGAAGCTGAGACGGGGTAAGCGCAACACTTATACCTAAACCTCATATACCTAAACCTCATATACCTAAACCTAAAAAAGCATTGAAAAAGCTCACACAATCTTCGATAGTAGTAGACTCCACAACGATAGCCCAGTAACCTTCTAAAGCACTCTAACACAACATCACCACAACGTTATAACACCACAACGTTATAACGCCACAGGTCGACCACCATGATGGACAGTAAACAGACTCGAAATAAGCGGATGACTCTTACGCTCCCCTCTCTTCAGCTCAGCTACTTTCAAAGAGTATTCGCCGTATCACTGGCCTATTTTATAACCGCAAAAATTGGTCTATATTTGGTCGTTGAAACCATTTCACTGTTTTGGATTTCAAGCGGTATCGTCGCGCTCGCCATTATTATTGAAAAGCGCCTCAATAAGTCCTGCTTTTCTTATATGGGGTGTGGGATCGCCTATTTATTAGCGATACATACCCATGGAGGGTACGACTGGCCCTTCTCCTTAGGGCTGTTATTTGCCAACATGCTCGAATGGGCACTGATGAAGCACTCTATTCGCTATTTTGATAAAGATGAGCTCAACTATCAATCCATACGAAACCTATTTCGTTTAATGGCGCTATTTCTAATGGCGCCATTGCTCAGTGGGTTTGTGGCTGCGCATATTGTCCAACACTTTATCCCCGCCGTTCATTGGCCCACGGTATGGATGACCTGGTGCATTGGAGACCTCTTTGGCATTCTGATTACAATCGGGATCTTTTTTGGTTTCTATCAAACCGCGTTTCCTAACAATAAGCCAAAAACCCTATCTCAAAAGCCGTATGTGTTGTGGCCTCTTTCGATATCGATGATACTGACTGCTTTTTTAGTATTCCCGATTGGCTATCAACATGATTCACTGATACCTGAGTATTTTCTTTTTATTCCCGTTATTATTACCTCCATCTTATACGGCATTAAAGCCACGGCATCCATCACCTCTTTCTATTCGATCGTGGGCATCACTCATGCACTGATCTTAATGACTCAAACAGGGGCTCAAATAGGGGGCAACCACCCCATAGACCCAAGATACGTCTTGGATCTTCAGATCTTTTTTATTTTAATCTGTTTCTCAGGCTATATTATCAGCAGCATTCTTTATGAGCGAGACGCCTATTTTTATAAATTAGAAGAGTCCAACAAAGCATTGAGACATAGATCAGAGACCGACTCGCTGACAGGCATCCCTAATCGTACAACACTTATGGCGCAGCTGAACAAGGGCGTGGCTCTACAGAAAACCCCTCTGTCATTACTTTTCCTCGATTTAGATGGGTTTAAAGAGGTCAATGACCGCGCCGGCCATGAGATAGGCGACCAAGTCCTGACGCAATCCGCTCAACGCATTCTCTCTTGCGTTCGAAGCAGATCAACCGTGGCACGCTTCGGTGGCGATGAGTTTGTTGTTCTGCTGCATCTCAACGACCCGAAGACACTCAAAGCAATATCCAAGCGCATCATAAACACAATTAGACACCCTTTTTCTATTAACGGCACCAAATACCATATTGGCGCTTCTATTGGCATTGCACGATTTCCTTACGATGCCCAAGACGCAGAGACACTGGTAAAGTGCGCGGATATGGCCATGTATATGGCAAAAAAAGGTGGAAAAGGTAAGCTCCATTTCTATGACCCTATCTTATTTGAAGCGACACGCAGACAACTCTCTATAAAAGTCGAGCTAAGAAAAGCACTGGAAAACCGAGAATTTGAGCTTGCCTTTCAAACACAGTGGAACACAAAAAATAATCAAGCAACCGGTATTGAAGCGCTGCTCAGATGGAAAAGCCCAATATTAGGGCTTATGAAGCCGAGCGAATTTATTCCATGTGCAGAAAAAAGTGGTGATATTGCAAACATTGATCACTGGGTTCTTAAAGAGGCATGTCATCAGTTCAGACAGCTCTGCTCCGACCAACCCGCCGACCAACCCGCTTTAAAGCGGTGCGATTTAAAACTGTGTGTGAATGTCTCCAGTGAGACTTTCAAAAGAGGGCGCCTTGTGAACAGTGTTAAACACGCTCTAAAGCGCAACCAATTAAGCGCCGGTCAGCTGGAGCTGGAAATTACGGAGCGACTGTTTATGGAGACCACTTCAGAGATCCATTTAGCATTCGCAGAGCTGCGTCAAATGGGTGTTCGTTTTGCGATTGATGATTTTGGTATAGGCTACTCATCTTTAAGCTACCTTCACCGCTTCTCTTTCAATACCATTAAAGTAGACAAAAGCTTTATTCAAAAATTACCAGACGATACCGAATCGTTTACAATCATCAAAGCCATTGCCGCAATGGCCAGCAGCCTAGGGATCTCAATCGTTATGGAAGGTATAGAGACTCAGCAGCAACTGGACAGTGCTCAAAAGCTGGGCTGTCAAACGGTACAAGGCTTCTTTCTTTGTAAACCTTTGGGTCTGCGCGATATCACAAAAAAACTAAGATCGA
Source organism: Gammaproteobacteria bacterium (assembly GCA_038124075.1). GTDB lineage: Bacteria > Pseudomonadota > Gammaproteobacteria > Pseudomonadales > JAYPBG01 > JAYPBG01. The sequence goes on along the minus strand of JAYPBG010000065.1, from coordinate 438 downwards.
CTCAGCCTGTTCATCCTCTGCCGGAGCCGTTATAATCCTACGGATGTCAAACCCTAGCGTAAAAACAGCCCCCCCTCAGCAGCCAGCTTGGATCATTCTAACAACCTTGCTATGTTCATGGGCGCTCCTGCTCCTCCTCTATCATCCATCGATCAACACTCTATGGTATCAGTGGACCTTCGATCATACGAGCTACTCCCACGGCCCCATTATCTTAGGCATCGTCCTCTACCTCCTCTATGATCGCCGTGAACAGATTGCTGACAGCGTACGGGCCGAACAACTGAACCCCGCCCCCCTCATCGTACGGATGCTCACAGCCACGCTGTTAGCCGGCGCTTCATTGAGCTGGGCCATCGTCTACTTAATGGATGTACAAGATCTTCAGTGGCTGCTCCTTCCCATACTCATGACACTGGTCATCACTCAGCTTTATGG
>JAYPBG010000064.1:6794-13775 GCA_038124075.1 Gammaproteobacteria bacterium | reverse complement strand
ATACGGTCACGAAAGAGGTGGGCATTGGGAAGCCCAGTGATGGGGTCGTGCTGTTGAGGCGACACAGGGAGGTCTTTGTCGGGATCGACTTGGTCTGGTTCAAACTGGAATAACCAGCGTTGGGGGAGGTTGGAGGTTGGTTCGGCTTGATCGGTAGCATCTGAGAAGTATGTAACAGAGAGGGCTACCTGTAGAGGTTCGCCGCTCTTGGTCAGTAGGTGGGTATAACCGGTCCATGAGCTATTATCTTTCAGGCCCTGCTTAATCTCATCCATGATTAAACGGGCCTGATCATTTTGCGAGTAGAGGGGTAGCGGTTTATCTTGTAATGTGCTCGGCTGAAGCTCGGTCAGAGCCAGAAAACTTTGTGAGATAATATGGTTATTTTCACTGTCAGAAAGAATCATGGGTGTTTTGGATTGTGTGATTAAGTGGGTCAGTATGGTTGTGTCTAATGGCATGCGGTCAACACCCTGATTTTCTTATTAAATTATTTGGAGCGCCATATTTTTTCGTTTCTATGTTTGAGGGCTATTATAGAGTAAGTATAGCCCTACTCTTTATGAGTGACACATTATGTTATGAGTGACGCACGCTTCAATGGTAGAGGCGTGTTATTTTGATTGGCTAGGAGGAAGAGGGTATTTAGGGTCATGAAGGTGGCCGTGGCAGACCAGGTGTGAAAGCTGAGTGCCATCCTGGTCTTTAAAGAGGCGTATTCGGCTGCAGCAGGCATAAGGGACTTGAATTTTAAACAGGCTGTTTAGTGGCATATCTAAAATATGGGCCAAGATCATTCGAATGGTACCACCGTGGGCGACCACTAAGAGGTGTTTACCGCTGTACTCTGATAAAATAGCGTCCCAGGCCTTTAGTACGCGCGCCTGGAAAGCCATGAGATTTTCACCATTGGGGGGGGCTAAGTTTTCTGGCGTTTTCCATAAGGTGAGAGGGTTGTCCTTTTGTAACGCTTTAATTTCAGAGACTGTTTTACCTTCCCAATCGCCAAATGACATCTCTTTTAGGTGCCCGTTCTGTTTGACAGGGATGCCCTTTTCACGCCCCAGCGCAATTGCGAACTCTTGGCACCGGCGCAAGGGGGAGGTGATGATGGCTTGCCATGGGTAGGTTTTGTTAAGCGCAGCATGCATCTGTCGCCAACCTTCGCGGCTTAAGGGGTCATCTTGCCAGCCGCGAAAGCGCTCTCCACCGAGAGGTTCGCCGTGACGAATGAGATCTATGGTTGTGATTCGGTTCATAGGGGGTGGTATTTATGGTATTTACACTGTTCTGCTTACTAAAATACTGTCGTAATGATGTTAACTAAGCTGCTAAGGCTAAGCAAGAGAAATTGGTAATTTTTTCACCGAGTTTTCATCAGGACAGCCATATATGTCCTAAGACCCTCTTATTTTTCGAGAAGGGTCGTCATTAATTTCCGGTGCATAGGTAGGTCTATTTGATGTTTTTCTGCATAATCAAGAAGAAATCCATTTAAAAAAGGGAGTTCGGTGGGGCGCTGGTTGCGCCAGTCTTGTAAGGTTGAGCAGATGTTCTGAGCGGTGTCTGTGGCCACTTGATAAATGGTTTGGCGTAACTTAGGCGCAAGCGTAGGATGACACGCTGCATAGAGTTGTTCCAGTTCAGAAATGAGGGCGTCGAACTGGGGGCGTGCAGATGGGTTGCTGATCAGTTCGCCGTTTTTACAGTCGTGAATAATGGTTAGACCGTTAATTGCGCAGTTGATGGCAAGTTTTTGCCAGAGCCGTTGCTCAATATTTTGATCCCAGCGGCATGGAAAGCCACTGCGTTCAAAGGTTTTTAAAATGCTTTCAGTGCGCTCAGCATGGAGGGTGCTGTGAATATCAATTTGGGCATCTTGAGGGCGACCAAACCAGGTGGTGCCCCGACCCGCGTGATGCACGGTAAAGGGGGCCATGCGGTTAGCCCCTTCTGTGGTGGTCGCTAAGACGTAATCGGCATGTGGAAGGTATGGCTTAATACGGGGTATCACGCCCATGCCATTTTGCAAAAGGATGATGGTTGCGTTCTGTTGAAGAGCGGGGAGCCAGGGTTGCAGTGCCGTTACCGTTTGATGGGCTTTTGTTGTGATGATGAGTTGAGAAATACTCAGGCTCTGGTTGTCAGGGGTATAGGCTTTGGGTTTGGCGCTCAAGCGGGTTGAATCGTTAGGTGTCTGCAGGTGAATACCACCTGCCTGTTGGTATTGAGCTAAATGCGCTTGATCACGCAGTAAAAGGTGGCATGTGATCTGTTGTTGATCACGTTGCGTAAAGTGATGGGCAAGCAGAGAGCCTATACTGCCAGCGCCTAAAATGTACCAGGTTGAATCACTCATGGGTGCGTTACTGCTCTATTGCTCTGCTGGTTGATCTGGCTGTTCTGAACGGTCTAAATCTTTACGGAATCGGCATAAAAAGTAGACCAGTATGATGGCGGGAATACCCAGCATGGCTGCATATAAAAAGAAGTTAAAATAGCCTTGCGCATCAACAATGGTACCAGAGTAGCCCCCAATAATCTTGCCGGGTAATGTCATAAGGGAGCTGAAGAGGGCGTACTGTGTGGCCGTAAAAGAGCGGTTGGTCAAATTTGAGAGAAAGGCAATGAACGCGACATTGGCCATGCCGCCGCTGAAGTTGTCGGTGCTGATGACAAGGCCCAGTATCATGAGCGAGGGGGTGGGTTGAAGTGCGAGAAAGGCGAACAGTAGGTTGGTGCCGGCAACCAGCAGTGCACCCCAGAGTAATGGCCGGAGCAGCCCCATCTTAACGACCACTAAACCGGCAACGAAACTGCCCAGCAGTGTCATAAAAAAGCCGAGAAATTTGGAGATGGCCGCAATTTGGCTTTTTGTATAGCCCATATCAAGATAGAAAGGGTTGGCCATAACTCCCATGGTGATGTCGCTGATTTTGTAGACGGATACAATCATTAAAAGGTAGAGTGCCCAGCGACCTTCTCGTTCGAAAAATTCCAGCAGTGGGCTGATGAGGGTGTAGACCGTATTGCAGGCCAAGGTGGCGACCCATTTAGGCGCTGTTGCTGTTCGTTTTTTTACCCAAAGCATTTCAGCCAATGTGCTGTTGGCGACCTCTTCGGCGATGGTATGACGTCGCTCAGTATTGGGTGCACAGATCACCGCTAAGATACCTACGCCGACGCAGCCCGCCATAATAAGGTAGGTTGTTGACCAGCTGACACTGTCCGAGATCGCCAATGCACCGGCACCTGCAACCAACAACGCAATGCGATAACCAAAGATGTAGGCGGCAGACATGGCGCCTTGTCGGCTGCTGTCAGCCACTTCAATGCGATAGGCATCAATGGCGATGTCTTGTGTGGCTGAGGAGAAGGCGACCAGCAGTGCCAATAGAGCCAGTTGGTAGAGGCCGCTGATCTCCCCGGGTAACCAAGCCCATCCCAACCCGTTCGGTTGTGTCATGGCCATACCGGCCAGCCCTATGATCATACCCAGTTGTGCGATCAACATCCAGCTGCGCCGTGCACCCAGTAATCGGGTCAAGAACGGGATCTCCAGGCGGTCAACAATCGGGGCCCAGACCACTTTAATGGAGTATGTGATGCCGATCCAGCTGAAAAAGCCGATGGTGGTTCGGCTCACGCCTGCTTCGTGCAGCCAGGCGGAGAGGGTGGAAAAGACCAATAAAAAGGGGAGCCCAGCAGAGAAGCCGAGCAGCATTAAGATGAAAACGCGCTGTTCTGTGTAGACTTTAGCTGCGTTTACCCAGCTTTCTATAGAGGTGTTTGTTTTTCGGGCGGGGGACGAGTTGCTGTCTGTTTGGTTGTCTGTTTGAGTGGTGTTACTCATGCGTGTTACCCATGCTGTGTTGACCTGCCTTGGTTAAGGGCTATGCCATAGCCTAGCAAAAGGAGCCGGTTTCAGGGGAAGAGGTGTTGAAAAAGGGTCGAAGAAGCGGTGAAAGAGGAGAAAAAATATTAAAAAATTGCTTTATGCACTTGAAGATCCCTATGCCCGCCCCAATCAAGGCTTCAGGTGATCATAGAAAGGAAGGAAGTGGGCCTCGAAGCGAGTAGGCTCGATGTGTAAGTGTCCACAGAGATCTGGCTATGCTCAAACTGTAAAATTGTAAACTTGCTGTTTATTTGGCCCTGTGCTCGTTATTTGATCGGGCTGTGTGCAGGCCATGTAAGCGGTGTAAATTGACTACCAAGAGAGAGACTAGGAGTAATTCGACATGAAGAAAATCCGTCCTTTGCATGATCGTGTCGTGATACGTCGTGAGGAAGAAGAGACTAAATCAGCAGGTGGTATTGTTCTACCCGGTTCTGCATCTGAGAAGCCTGCGCGTGGTGAAGTCATTGCCATCGGTCATGGTAAGTTGCTGGATAATGGCGAAGTTCGACCTTTAGACATTAAGGTGGGTGACAAAGTTATCTTTGGTCAATACGGCGGCAGCACTGTAAAAATTGAAGGTGACGAATATCTAGTACTTCAAGAGAGCGAGATTTTCGCTGTCATTGAAGAGTAACTTATTCGCTTAACGTATATTTAGATTTGGAAGGAAAAGACGATGTCAGCAAAAGAGGTACAGTTCGGTGATAGCGCGCGTAAGCGCATGATGGACGGTGTCAACGTTCTCGCAGATGCAGTGAAAGTAACGCTTGGCCCTAAAGGTCGAAACGTAGTGTTGGATAAATCTTTCGGTGCGCCCACCATTACTAAAGATGGTGTTTCTGTTGCGAAAGAGATCGAACTACAAGATAAGTTTGAAAACATGGGCGCTCAAATGGTGAAAGAGGTTGCTTCGCAAACGTCTGACATCGCAGGTGACGGTACGACTACAGCCACCGTACTTGCTCAGTCCATTCTTACAGAAGGTTTGAAAGCGGTTGCAGCGGGTATGAACCCAATGGACCTTAAGCGCGGTATCGACAAAGCGGTAACGGCCGCTGTTGAAGAGATCAAGAAGTTGGCTACGCCTTGCTCGGATGATAAAGCGATCTCTCAAGTGGGCACTATCTCTGCTAACTCTGATGAAGCGGTAGGCAGCATCATTGCAGAAGCGATGGGTAAAGTAGGCAAAGAGGGTGTTATCACTGTTGAAGAAGGCAACAGTCTGAGCAATGAGCTGGACGTGGTAGAAGGCATGCAGTTTGATCGTGGCTACCTATCGCCTTACTTCATCAATAACCAAGAGAGCATGGCGGTTGAGCTTGAGAACCCCTTTGTTCTGTTGGTTGATAAGAAGATCTCCAATATCCGTGACATGCTGGGCGTGTTGGAAGCGGTTGCGAAAGCAGGTAAATCTCTGCTTGTTATCGCTGAAGACGTTGAAGGTGAAGCGTTGGCCACATTGGTTGTGAACAACATGCGTGGCATCGTCAAAGTCGCTGCCGTTAAAGCCCCCGGTTTTGGTGACCGTCGTAAAGCGATGCTGCAAGATATCGCTATCTTGACCGGTGGTACCGTGATCTCTGAAGAAGTTGGATTGAGCCTAGAGAATGCGACCCTGGATGATCTGGGTACGGCTAAAACCGTTCGCATCGACAAAGAGAACACAACCGTTGTTGACGGTGGTGGCAACAAAGATGAGATTGAAGGCCGTGTCTCTCAAATCCGTCGTCAAGTGGAAGAAGCGACCTCTGATTATGACCGTGAAAAGCTCCAAGAGCGTGTTGCAAAACTGGCTGGTGGCGTAGCGGTGATCAAGGTGGGTGCGGCCACTGAGATGGAGATGAAAGAGAAGAAGGCGCGCGTTGAAGATGCTCTGCATGCAACACGTGCGGCTGTTGAAGAGGGTGTTGTACCGGGTGGTGGTGTTGCCCTGGTGCGCTCACTGCAAACCATTGGCGGTGTAACCGGTGAGAACGAAGACCAGAACCACGGCATTCAGATCGCTTTGCGTGCTATGGAAGCCCCTCTGCGTCAGATCGTTGATAACGCGGGTGAAGAAGCCGCTGTCATTGTTAGCAAAATCAAAGACGGTGAAGGTAACTACGGTTACAATGCTGCCACGGGTGAGTTTGGCGATATGATCGCTATGGGTATTCTTGACCCAGCGAAAGTAACGCGCAGTGCACTGCAAAACGCCTCTTCTGTAGCGGCTCTGATGATCACGACCGAGGCTATGGTTGCGGATGTGCCTTCAGACGATAAAGCACCTGCTATGCCGGCAGGCGGCGGTATGCCAGACATGGGCGGCATGATGTAAGCGTTTTCTGATTTGGCTTTTAATTTTATGTTGATTAAACGCTGAAAAGGGACGCTTCAAGGCGTGCTAAGTAATACAAAAAAGCCGTAAGTGGGGTACCTGCTTACGGCTTTTTTGTGCGGTATTTTGTATCAGGCCCTTGGCAAAGATGCGGGCTCTGTATATAGTTAAAGGGCAATTCAGTTGAAAAAGCGTATCGTAAGTGGTGCGCGTGTGAGATTGTCGAATATGAGCAGCTTGATAGAACATACTGCATGCACACACTGTGCAGGGCGTTTAGAGAATATAAGTCATATCAATGGCTTGGTATACTCCTTGGCTGAAGGCACAGGGACCTCTTTCCGTGCTTCTTCGCATCTCACCCTCCTCCTGCCCTGAGGGGCAATCTATATTATCTATAACTTAACATGTAAAACTTCTTCTAAAACCTCTCTTGATAGGGCTACGTATGTCAGCAGCGATGATCTAGGCAGTCATAGAGAGGGTTAGGCACTTTCTGAACCCCCCCTGCAGGTTTAATGATGACCGAGCTGTTCGGTCTGAGGAGATGGGAATATGAGTCAAAAAGAAAAATTGGTTATTTTTGATACGACCTTAAGAGATGGTGAGCAGAGTCCTGGGGCATCCATGACTCAAGATGAGAAATTACGCGTTGCAAAAGCGCTGGAGCGCATGAACGTGGATGTGATTGAGGCGGGGTTTGCGATCGCCAGCCAGGGTGACTTTGAGTCGGTGCGCGCCATTGCCAACACGATTAAAACGT
>JAYPBG010000064.1:0-6784 GCA_038124075.1 Gammaproteobacteria bacterium | reverse complement strand
ATGCCGATATTGACCGAGCGGCTGAGGCGCTTAAAGGCGCAGCCTCTGGTCGTATTCACACGTTTATCGCGACATCACCGATCCATATGCAGCATAAGTTGCGACTAGAGCCTGATGAGGTGATTGAGTATGCCGTTAAGGCGATTAAGCGAGCTCGCAGTCATGTTGCGGATGTTGAGTTCTCATGTGAAGACGCGGGCCGTTCTGAGATCGATTTTCTGTGTCGAATCATAGAGGCGGCCATTGATGCGGGTGCAACAACGATCAATATCCCTGATACGGTAGGGTATGCGATACCGGAGCAGTTTGGCTATACCATTAAGCAGCTGTTAGAGCGCATTCCCAATGCAGACAAAGCGATCTTTTCGGTTCATTGCCACAATGATTTAGGCCTTGCGGTCAGTAACTCTTTGGCCGCGGTTCAAAATGGGGCTCGCCAGGTGGAGTGTACCATTAATGGCTTGGGTGAACGGGCAGGCAATGCTTCCTTGGAAGAGGTGGTTATGGCTGTGCGGACTCGGCAAGATCTCTTTGGCGTGGAGACAGGCATCAATACCCCTGAGATTGTTCCTGCATCAAAGTTGGTGTCGACGATTACGGGGTTTCCTGTTCAGCCCAATAAAGCGATTGTCGGTGCCAACGCTTTCGCTCATGAGTCCGGCATACATCAAGATGGTGTGCTGAAGTTTCGGGAAACCTATGAAATTATGCGTGCTGAAGATGTGGGTTGGAACACTAACCGTATGGTCCTGGGTAAGCACTCGGGGCGAAATGCGTTTAAAACTCGGTTGGAAGAGCTGGGTGTTGCTTTTGATTCTGATGAGGCACTGAATGCGGCCTTTAAGCGCTTTAAAGCGTTAGCAGATAAGAAGCATGAAATTTTTGATGAAGATCTGCATGCCTTGGTATCGGATGTGCGTAAATCAGAGGATGTTGAGCTCTATCGCCTTGAGGCGTTGGAGGTCACATCGAAGATGGGCTGCACGCCTGAAGCAACAATAACGCTGAATGTGGAGGGTGTGGAGCAGGTTGCAGTGAGCCAAGGTTCTGGTCCTGTGGATGCGACGTTTAAAGCCATTGAGCGTGTGGCAAAGAGTGGAACGACCTTGGAGCTCTACTCTGTGAATGCGATTACCAGTGGTACAGACTCGCAAGGGGATGTGACGGTACGGCTCAGCAAAGGTGGGCGTGTGGTGAATGGCCAAGGCGCCGATACGGACATTGTCATTGCCTCTGCGAAAGCCTATCTTGATGCGTTGAACAGTGCGCTGGTGGGCGCAAAGCCCAATCCACAAACGGATGGGGTGTAAGTTAGGTGACGTGTGAGGCGGTGATGCAGGGTGATCAGGCCTGTTACGACGGTTTAGCGGAGTTGGGCATTGATGTCTGGCTCCCACTGGATTGGCAGCGGGTGCCGAGCGATCGTTCGCAGATTAACATCAGTGCTGAACAGAGTGCTCAGGTGAAAAGCGCGGTTGAGCCGGCTGCATCGGAACACATTGCGCAAAGAGGCATGAAAAGAGCCACTGAATCTGTCGTTGAGCCTATTGTCGTTGAATCTGTCGTTGAACCTATTATAGAAAAGCAGGCCCCGCCTTCTTCTTCATCGTCGGACAGCAACAGCAAGCCTGCAGCGTCACTGCGTTATAGCTTACTGCTGCAGCCTGTGGGTGAGCATGTGATGTTGCTCTGTGAGCTTGAAGACCCAGATGCACCTTCACTCTCTTCTCATGAGACTCAGCTGCTGTCTGGAATACTCAAGGCTGTATCGGCTCGTCTTTTATCCGGTCAGCCCATTGCGCAGAGTCACAATATTTTTCGTTGGCCCGTATCGTCGGAAGCGAGCCGCAGCGCGCTCTTCTCTGACCCCTTGTTTGCTTATAAGGCACTTGAAGGGTTGCTGAGCGGTCAATCTCGCCGTGGTGTTAAAGAGTTTATTTTCTTGGGTGATCAGCTCTCGGATTTGGTGAAACAGATTGAGTCAGTGGGTAGCCTGCATGACACGGCTTCACTGTCGACGATGGCCGCTGGAGACCGTGCAGCTAAGGGCGCGTTATGGGCGTTGCTACAGACCCTTCTCGGTTGACCTTTGTTGCGATGACCTATGCAGACCTTCCAGAGATATTGAGGTTGGAAGAGGCGTGTCATCCATTTCCTTGGACAAACACTGTTTTAGCGGACTGCTTGCGGTCGGGCTATATGTGTTGGAAAGCCCTCTCTGTTCATGATGCGTCATTAGTCGGGTTTGCCATTGTGATGAAGGTGGTGGATGAGCATCATCTGCTGAACCTTGTAGTTGATCGCTCGTTACAAGGGCAGGGCTTTGGTACTGAAATGATGAACTTTCTGCTCAAACAAGGCCTTGAAGATGGCGCGGTCTCTATGTTGCTGGAGGTTAGAGTATCGAACACGGCTGCACAAAAACTGTATAGCAAGATGCGTTTTGAGGTTATTGGGGAGCGAAAAGGTTATTACGCAGCATCTGATGGGGTGCGAGAGACGGCCCTGGTGATGAAATATAGATGGCCAAAACAGTAACACTCAGATATTGAAGGGCTTGCGAGGCGCGCGGCGGAGGAAAGGGCTTAGTCAGCGAGCGCTCAGTGCTAAGTCTGGTGTGCCGCAAAGTCATATCTCTAAGATCGAGAAAGGGGGTGTAGACCTGCGTGTCTCAAGTCTGATCGCTTTGGCGCGGGTATTGGATTTAGAACTAGCGCTTGTCCCTAAGAAGAGTCTGCCTGCTATTCAGTCTATTGTGCGTAGGAGTACGCATTCCGATATGGCGAATGCTCAGAAATGTTTTCAGCAGGAGATGGAGCAGTATAAACAGATCGTTTCGTCTATATCTAAAGTACCATCAATACCTTCTGGTGAACTAGAGAAACTCAAGAAGGCGATGGGCAGCATCGAGCACTTCAAGCTAAGCCTTTCTGCGGTAACGGCTATTAAATCTTCTAGAGAGGCTTTGGAAAAAGCTGTTAAGAGCAGTGCGATTTACAAAGTAGAAAAAGTAGAAAATGCCATCCAGCCTGAGGTGTTACCTGAGCTGTTAGAGGCTGTCAGGAAAGCGACGCGTAAAATGAATAGCGTACGTAATGCACTGGCGCATCAAATGCCCCCACAAGGTAGTTCGCCGTCATCTCCAGCTTACAGCTTAGATGGAGAGGATGATGAGTAATGTATCCACCCTTAATGTCTTTCTTTATGGCGAGCTGATCGGTACGATGACCAACGTGGGCAATGATCGGTCTTTATTTGCGTTTACCGAAGACTATATCAGCGATGATGCTCGGTCTGTATTGAGCCTCGGGTTTAAAGATTCTATGGGTGGTTTAATGACTGATTTTAAACCAACCCAGACAAAGCTCATGACTTTTTTCTCGAACCTACTGCCAGAAGAGCATATGCGTACTTATTTGGCAGAGCGTGCAGGAGTGAATCCAGCTCGTGAGTTTTTCTTGTTGTGGGTGTTGGGACAGGACTTGCCAGGGGCGATCACGGTCATGCCTGATGATGGGGAAGAGCTGCCCCCAGGCGCCAATGACACCGTAGGTGAGGAGCACCAAAAAGAAGGCCCTATGCGCTTTTCTTTGGCGGGTGTCCAGTTGAAGTTTTCAGCTCTCCAGCATGCGCCTTGTGGGCTAACCATTCCTACCTCGGGAACAGGTGGATCTTGGATAGTTAAGCTTCCTTCCAGTCGCTTTGAGGGTGTCCCTGAAAACGAATTTGCCATGATGGAGATGGCGCGTCTCATTGGCGTGAACGTGCCTGAAACCCAGCTCCTATCCATTGATGAGATACAGAATATCCCCGATGGTATCGGGCAGTTTGGCAATAGTGCTTTTGCTATTAAGCGCTTTGATCGGTTGGATGATGGTCAAGCCGTACATATGGAAGACTTCGCGCAGATTTTCAGAGTTGATCCGCATGACAAATACAAAAAAGCCAGTATGCACAATATTGCGCATGTTATTGGGTTGGAATGTCGGGAAGAGGATGTTGCCGAGTTTGTGCGTCGGTTGGTCTTTAATACGCTGATCGGTAATGCGGACATGCATTTAAAGAATTGGTCGATGATCTATCCTGACAGGGTGAATGCATCACTTGCACCAGCGTATGATTTTGTATCGACAATTCCGTATCTCGCTGATGAAGGTGCGGCGCTAAAGGTGAGTCGAAGCAAAAAGTTCATTGACTTTACAATGGATGAGTTGTCACACATGGCGGCTAAGGCCATGTTGCCGGAAAAGCTGGTTATAGATACGGCAAAAGAAACAGTAACCAGGTTTCATGGCGCCTGGAAAGCCGAAAAATCAAATTTGCCTCTATCGAAAAAGCTCATAGAGGCTATAGAAAACCATCTGAAAACCGTGCCTTTGGCTGGCGTAGATGTATAATGGCGTGCTCATAAAAGGGTGTTAATTCATAAATACCGAGGTTCACTTTTTGGCTGCATAAAAAGTGATTTTTTTAAACGGGTGTAAATAAGGGTTTTTGGCGTATGGCAGATAGCAATTTTTCTAATGAAATCAATAAGCGAAGGACTTTTGCTATCATCTCGCACCCAGATGCGGGTAAAACTACGATTACAGAGAAGCTCTTACTCTATGGAAATCTTATCCAGAAAGCAGGGACCGTGAAAGGGCGGGGCTCAGATCGGCATGCGACGTCAGATTGGATGGAGATGGAGAAACAGCGGGGCATCTCTGTCACCACCTCGGTGATGCAGTTCCCTTACAAAGATGCGGTGGTGAATCTGCTTGATACGCCGGGCCATGAAGATTTCTCTGAGGACACCTACAGAACATTGACGGCTGTCGACTCGGCTTTGATGGTCATTGATGGCAGTAAAGGGGTGGAGCCGCGTACCATCAAGCTGATGGAGGTGTGTCGTTTGCGCGATACGCCGATTCTGTCGTTTATCAATAAAATGGATCGAGACATACGTGACCCCATTGAGCTGCTGGATGAGATAGAAGATATCCTAAAGATTGAGTGTGCTCCTATTACATGGCCGATTGGAATGGGTAAGTTCTTTAAAGGGGTGTACCACATCTATCGGGATGAGGTCTATCTGTACCAAACAGGGCAAGGGCATACCATTCAAGATCTTACGGTGATTAAGGGGCTGAATAATCCTGAACTGGATGAAGCCGTGGGTGACCTGGCCGATGATCTGCGTGAGGAGTTGGAGCTTGTTCAGGGGGCCAGTCATGAGTTCAACCTTGATGCATTTCAGAAAGGCGCGTTAACGCCTGTTTTTTTTGGAACGGCGCTGGGGAACTTTGGGGTCAGTGAGATGCTGGATGGTTTGGTTGAGTGGGCGCCGGCGCCTCTCTCACGCGCAGCAAGTGAGCGAGTCGTAGAAGCTGCGGAGCAGCCGTTCAGTGGGTTTGTGTTTAAAATACAGGCCAATATGGATCCGAAGCACCGTGATCGCATTGCATTTTTGCGCATATGCTCTGGGCGTTATGAGAAAGGCATGAAGATGCGTCATGTTCGCTTAGGTAAAGATATTCGAGTCAGTGATGCATTGACCTTTTTGGCAGGGGATCGCGCTCACTTAGAGCAGGCGTGGTCGGGGGATATTATTGGTCTGCATAACCACGGTACGATTCAGATTGGTGATACCTTTACAGCCGGTGAGTTGTTGAACTATACGGGTATCCCTCACTTTGCTCCGGAGCTGTTTCGTCGTGTTATTTTAAAAGACCCACTTAAAAGTAAGCAGTTGAGAAAAGGGCTGCAGGAGCTGTCGGAAGAGGGAGCTGCTCAAGTCTTTATGCCGATGCGAAACAATGACCTGATACTGGGTGCGGTGGGTGTGTTGCAGTTTGATGTGGTTGCTCAGAGACTGAAAGATGAGTATAAAGTCGAATGCAGCTATGACAACATCAATGTGGCTACGGCGCGATGGGTCTATTGCAGCGATGAAAAGAAAATGGCCGAGTTTAAAAAGAAAGCGCAAGATGCCCTCTCTATGGATGCAGGTGGTTATTTGACCTATCTTGCCCCGAGTCGAGTTAACCTATCTTTGATGGAGGAGCGGTGGCCTGATATTGAGTTTGCTGAGACCCGCGAACATTGAGGTCGAGGCGTAGGCTAACTGGGTGTATCCGCTGGCCTCTTTTTATCTTCTGCTTTTGGAAAGATGGCATTCAGCGCATCGTTTAATGCCGGAAATTTGAAGCGGTAACCAAACTCATTGAGCCTGTTGGGGACCGCTTTTGTGCTGTTCAAAAAAAGTTGTGACATTTCCCCAATGATGGGTTTGATCAGCCAGCTTGGCAGTGTTAACCAAGCCGGGTGACCTATGCGCTTGCCAATGGATTGAGACAGTATTTTATGTGTTGTTTCAGCGGGGGCTACCGCATTGACGGCGCTGAAGTAGGCGTCATCTTTTAGTGCCGTCAGTATGATCTGTATCAGATCATCCCGATGAATCCAAGGCTGCCACTGAGCGCCGTTACCAAACAGTATGCCTATACCCAATTTACACATAGGTCGTAGCTGTTTTATAAAGCCTCCATCATCCGCCAAGACGAGGCCCATGCGCAGACAGCAGACGCGACAGCCATAGCGTGTCGCGCTTAAAGCGGCTTGTTCCCAGTGTCGGCAGAGTTCATGGCTGAACCCGGGTTGGCCTTTTGTCTCTTCAAAGACCATGTTGTCTTTTTGATCACCATAGTACCCTGTTGCAGAACCGGAGATCAGCACTTTCGGTGCTGTTGCTCGCTCTCGAATCCAGCTGGATAGATCTAAGGTGAGCTGAACGCGGCTGTTC
>JAYPBG010000063.1:4156-13973 GCA_038124075.1 Gammaproteobacteria bacterium | reverse complement strand
ACCCTATAGAATTAATTAACAAACCATTAAAGATAAAGATAAAGATAAAACATACCATGCTTAACGATCATAGACCTCTTTCACTGAACAGAGGTCATACATAAAATGAGCATCACGGTGATGCTTCTCACAGAGGTCATTCTGGTGCTCTTGTTAGCGCTCAAGATGCTCTATTCACGTTATCGTGCTCAGCGTGACACCATCCACGCCTTTCTTGAATCCGATAAACTGATACCCTCTAAACCCAATAAAATCAGCCGCAAAAAAAAACGAAAGCTGGTCACCGACTACCTTCAGCAAGAGCTGAAACACTGTGAAGAGGAGATGGATGCCAACCAGCACCAGAAAGAGGCCGAAGGCTCAGAAGGCGACCTCGAGAGCGATAAAGAGGCACTGCTGGTCTCCATTCGCCGAACGCTGCTTATCGCTGAGATCCGCGCACAAGAACAGAAGCTGTGCCCCAAAAAAGACCGTACCGGCTACTGGAATCACTTTGCCGAACACTTAATGCCGCTGATAGAGCGTTTCGCAGCACTCACCGATCAGGCACTCGAAGAGCGCGACGGCGAATGGCATGAGAAGCTGATGGTGCTTGAGAAACAAGTTAATGGTGCTGAACAGAGCTTAGCTGAAATAACGGAAGAGCGTCAGAAGAGTGAAGCCGAAAGGAGCTCATTAGAGAAAAAAATGGAGGAGCTTCTCGCATCGCAGTCTATGATCGCACAGCTCGAGGAAGAGAAAAACGCCATCGCATCATCCATGAACGAGGCGCCATCTGAAACAGACGAAAATCAAAGAGACCCAACAGAGGAAAATCAACAGCACACTGCGTACGATATCGAGCTGATGCGCTTAAAGGAGCGCTCTGCAAGCCAGCAAAACATAATCAATAACTTACTCGATAAAATAGACCAATACAAATCGACTCAAGAAGCAAGTAAAGAGAAAGGCCCCATTGAGCTCACAGAAGAAGATATTGAGCAGCTTGAGAGTTTAAAAACAGAGGCTGAACAGCTCAACAGAATGATAAAAGAGTCTGAAGTGATTATTCAAATGCTCGAAGGCGAAATCGATGAGCTCACGCAACAACTGAAAGAGTCCAACACACAATTTAAAGAGGCTAAACACATGCTGACGACTGCTAACTCTGAGCTGGCTGAAGCGAAAGAGGCAGCGGAGAACAGCGAAAAGGTGGACGCGCTCACAGGAGAGCTTGAACAAGCAGAAGCGATGCAGTCCATGCTGATTAAATCCAATAGCGACTACGCTGTCATCATAGGTTTTACGCAGAGGGCACTCGAAGCGCACAGCCTTCAAAACTTGGCTGAAGAGGTATTACAAATTTTTGATACGTTTAATACTGAAGGTGGCGTTGAGATCTACTCTCACGATATAAAAATCACCCGTGAGACAAAGCAGGTCAACTCAACACTGATCCATGAGTGCTTTAAAAATTCAGACACAACAGGCAGTCGCTTCAAGGAAAAAGGGAGCATCACCCTGCTCTGCTATCCAAATATTAAAGTCGCTGTAGAGAAAATGGATCAGATGAATCCCGAAGACCGAGATCGGCTAAAAGAGAGCTTACCTATCATCAGCAGCTTAGCCAATGAGTTCATTAGCAACATCAATAATGAAAAAGAGATCGAGTTGAATCGAGCAAAACTAAAGCAGACCATCGTTGCCGTACACCAATCGGCAAGAAACCTCGATATTCGACTCAAACTCTTCTTTAAAGAGATTGCTCAAGAGTCAGGTGCGCTTACCAAAAAGCTCAATAATGAGGCCTACCGATTCAAACTTAGCAACAGTGATCGTGACAGGCTTCTCTCATTCCTAAATGAGTCCATAAAAACCAGTTCAAATATTATGGACAAACATAAAACCAGCACTATTATCACGCAGCTGCTCCAATCTGTCGAACCGGCGCTCAACGAGATTCGTGAGGCCAATGCTAAAGCAAAAGAATCCGACCAATAAGACAGGTCGATTCGAGCACCGTGCTCTTAAACCGTGCTCTTAAACCGTGACAGCCTCTGCGTATGAGGTTATTATGCCCGAACCGTATTGGAATTAAAAAAACAGCCCTTTTAGTAGCCGTGCCACTCACTCATAAACAGTGTAATTACCGTGAATAAAACCTCATCTCAACTCCTCACCGGCGCACTCTATATTTTACTCGGTGAGCTCCTGATTGCCCTGATGATCGCAATCATTAAGCTGATGTCTTCACAGGGGTACAGCAACGAATCACTGGTCTTTTATCGTAATCTATTCGGCCTACTGACCCTGCTGCCCATTCTTCTGATGCAAAATGGCCCACGAGCGTTTGTCACCCATCTCAAAACGAAAAAACTCCCGCTCCACCTTTTTAGAGCCACAGCCGGGGTCACTGCGATGTACTGCTTTTTTTACATCATTGCACATATTCCTCTCGCAGAAGCGACCTTAGTCAAGCTCAGCACCCCCTTCTTCCTTCCAATCGTCGCCTACCTATGGTTGAGGGAGACGGTGCACCGGAACAACCGCTTTGCCATTGCGCTGGGCTTTGTTGGGGTGATCATTATCTTAAAACCTGGCACGGATCAGTTTCAAGCCGTTGCCCTCATTGGTCTCTTCGGCGCGGCATTGGCGGCTACAGCAAAAGTGGCCATTCGGCGTATGGCCGATACCGAACCCAGTACACGCATCGTTTTCTATTTTGCGACATTGGCGACTCTGGTCAGCGCCCTCCCCTATCTTGTCACACTCAACATAGACTCAACCACCCCCGGCGCCCACAGCACCATCAGCGGAACCGCTTGGTTCTGGTTTTTTCTGATGGGGCTGCTCGGCACCACCGGTCAAATTGCATTAACCTACGCCTATCGCATAGCCAATCCAGGCAAAATTGGCGCCTACACCTATGCCTCCATTCTTTATGCAAGCCTGATAGGTTGGTTATGTTGGGGAGAGGTATTGGCGATCACCACACTGATCGGAAGCGCCCTGATCATATTGGCAGGCTGGCTAAACCTCAAACGCCCTGAGCAGACGTAAACATAAGGCCAAGATCCTTACAAAAACTAATATCACAGGTCAAATTTATTCAATTTTTGACCACAACCTGTGCCTATAAAGGGGCAAACTCTGATAGAATAGGTCGCCGTAACACCCCCCCTTTTAATGTTAATTGATATTGAGTAATCGATATCGAACCGCGCTAATGAACAACGGCGAAAAGGCGAAAAGGCGAAAAGGCGAACAATATAATGCGAGAGATCGATGAGTAAAGCAGAACAGAAACAGAATAAAGGCAATACAGAAACACCCGCCGTCGGATTTGTTAGCCTTGGGTGCCCTAAGGCACTGGTCGACTCTGAACGTATTTTGACCCAACTCAAAACCGATGGTTACGATATTGTGCCACGGTATGAAGAGGCCGATATTGTTGTCGTCAACACCTGCGGCTTTATTGATGCCGCCAAAGCGGAATCGCTCGAAGCGATTGGGGAGGCGGTAAACGAAAACGGCAAGGTGATCGTCACGGGGTGCTTAGGCGTCCATGAAGAGGAGATACGCTCGGCCCACCCTCAAGTGCTCAGTGTCACCGGCCCCCAAGCCTATGAGCAAGTGGTGGGCGCCATTCATCAACACGTACCACCCCCACAACACTATGACCCCTTTACCTCACTGGTTCCACCTCAAGGGGTTAAACTGACCCCCAGACACTACGCCTATCTCAAAATTTCAGAAGGGTGTAACCACAGCTGCAGCTTCTGCATCATTCCCAGCATGCGCGGCAAATTAAGCAGCCGGCCTGCAGGAGAGGTCCTGGATGAAGCGGAACGCCTGGTCGCCTCGGGCGTAAAAGAGCTGCTGGTCATCTCTCAAGATACCAGCGCCTATGGCGTTGATCTGAAATACCAAACCAGCTTCTGGCAGGGGCGTCCTGTTAAAACACGCCTTTTAGAGTTATGCCAAGCACTGGGCAAATTGGGCGTCTGGGTACGTCTTCACTACGTCTACCCCTACCCCCATGTCGACAACATCATCCCTCTTATGTCTGAAGGCTTGATTCTCCCTTACCTCGACATCCCTTTCCAGCACGCCAGCCCCACCGTATTACGCGCAATGAAACGCCCTGGCGCGACAGAAAACACACTGGAAAGAATCATGAAGTGGCGCGCCCTATGCCCAGACATTACGCTGCGCAGCACCTTCATTGTTGGCTTCCCAGGGGAAACAGACGCTGACTTTGAAACGCTGCTTGATTTTCTTGATGAGGCTGAGCTGGACCGGGTTGGCTGTTTCCAATATTCACCCGTTGAAGGCGCAAAAGCCAACGAACTGGACAACCCTATTCCCGATGATATAAAACAGGCGCGTTTCGAACGCTTCATGGAGAGACAAGCCACAATCAGCGCACGCAAACTTCAAAATAAAATCGGATCAACCCAAGAAGTGATGATCGATGAGGTGGACAAAGAGGGCCCCATTGCCCGCTCAACCGCCGACGCACCAGAGATTGATGGCATGGTTTTTATTGTCAACCCTGATGAAGACAAGGCCCTTGAAAAACAAGCGCAAGCACTCAAGCCTGGCGAACGAAGAAAAGTGAGAGTCATTGACGCAAGCGAGCACGACCTTTATGCTGTGCTCGTGTAACTATATGTTATTAAAACCACCCAATGCAGTTTGACAAGGAGAGCAAATATGTACGAATACAGACAACTCAACTGAACCATGTGGAAGCAAACACCATGATAAAACCCTATGTATACACCCATACAAACACAGGCCGTACAAGCCAAGCATTACCTAACTCTCAACCAGCATTCAGAAATACGCTGAGCGAACCGAGCCAACCCATCCCAATAAAAGGCAGTAAAATTCAAAATACCCACGAAAAAAATGAATTAGCAAATACACTAACCTACCTTAGGAGCTCCATTAACTTTAGCAACAGAGTACTTAATCATAAAACAAAAACGCTTCGTGAGTACGGGAGTAGACTCGAAGCAACCTCCAATATCCCAGCTGTAAACAGTCTGATACTTCGTACGCATCAATTAAAAAAGAGCATCCGAGAAATAGAAGCGCAACTTGAGAGCGACCACTCAGCGTATGAATACACCCTAAAAGGTGACCCCATCAATGAGAGCGCATTACCATTAGCGCAACCAGATTCACCTCAAGAGAGTGACAGCATGCCTTTAATATTTGAGATTGAGGACATTTAAGACATAAACTTTGTTAGCAGGCCTCTCAAAGTGCTGTAGCTTATCCAATTGCATCAGCCCCGCCTTTCCCGTATAGTTGGCCATATAGTTGGCCAATCCATAGGAATATTAGCTGCATCACCCAAAAACAGCTGGCTCTGCACTGGATCAATCGCAGAGCCCCCCCTTTCGCGAGACCTCAAGGAGTCCTACATGAATCGCGCGCGCATACTCAGCACTCATCTACCCAGCTTACCCAACACCCTTTCAAAAGCAAGCACTCAAGCATCAAAGGCACTGTCAGGGCAGAGTCGCCTGCTCAACACACACTCCACTCTTCACGCGACCAATACTCAACCGGTCAACAGCAGACTGCTCCTTGCACACTCTTCACCCAGCAGCTTACTCACACCGTCACAAGCACGCCATCTAGGTACGCAGACCGACGCTCAGATCAACACTCATGAGGTAACCCAAGCCTCGACGCGCAGTGCGCAGCTAGACCAACTCCTTAATAATTTATGGCATGACTATGTCAAATTTAACCCTCAAGTGTTACAGATTCACCAACTCTTCGTTGATCAAGGCGATACCGTCATCAATGACCATATCGCCTTCCGCACGTTTGACAAAAGCACAATGAACATCGATCAAATGAAAAAAGCCTTTGTTAACCTCGGCTACCAACCAAAAGATGAATATCATTTTGAGGCAAAAAAACTGCGCGCAGAGCATTTCGAGCATGACGAGCCAGGGCGGCCCAGAATCTTCATCAGTGAATTGATCACAGGGCAGTGCTCACCCGAACTGAACCGTATCGTGGAAACCCTATCCAATCAGATCGATGCAGATACCGTTGAACAGGCACACTTTGTCCACTCCGGTCGTCATTGGGAGACCCCTTCAAAAGCCACTTATCTAAAACTGCTGGAAGAGTCTGAATACGCCGCTTGGGTCTACGCCTTCGGCTTTCGCCCTAACCACTTCACGGTCGACGTAAATAAATTAAATGCCTTTGAGTCACTGCAGGAGGTTAATGCATTCCTAAAGGAGAAAGGGTTCACACTCAACGCCTCTGGAGGCGAGATCAAGGGCAATCCAAGCGAGCTGCTTGAGCAGTCATCAACCCGAGCGGGTGACATTAACGTTGCGTTTCAAGAGGGCAACGAATCGATCCCCTCTTGCTACTATGAGTTTGCTCGACGCTATGAAGACAGCAGTGGCGAACTCTACTCAGGTTTTATCGCAAAGAGTGCTGACAAAATCTTTGAAAGCACTGATCGCTCTTATTAAAACGGCCTCAACCTACTGCACAATAACAATAACAATAAAGAAGCAATAAGGGGTAAGGGGTAAGGGGTAAGGGATAAGAAGTGGGGAGACCACGCCAGCATGGTGGTCTCCCAAAGATTCATACCCTTTACCAAAATGAAGCCGCTAACCTCTTTTCATTTTTTATCTCATCCGGTTCACCCGCAAGCTCTTTAACCACCTCAATCGCCTGCTCGGGCGTATAACCATCTTCGTACATCTGAAGTATGATTTCTACATGATCTCTACAAACCTGCAAACTGCTGAACTGTGGTAATCGTAAATCGCGCCCAATACCGACCTGTACTTTTAATGCAAATTCATTCTGATTCATAGTATACCGCTTGCTCTCCTAACGTAGATTCAACATAGATTCAACATAGATTCAACAACTGTTTCATGAGCTCATGCGCTCTGGCATAGCCCTTTGACCTACCCAATGCACCGCAAATTGATAAGCCGTTCTACCGCTGCGACTGCCTTTTTCCAAACTCCACTTGAGCGCTTCTTTACGAGCTAACTCACCCCAAAGCTCAGGCCCTGCAACAGTCTCCCTGTGTGGCCAGTATTGATCAGCCAGCGCCGTTACCCAATGCTCAACAATCTGTAAATAACACGTTTGTGAGATAGGGTAAAATGAGAGCCATACGCCAAAACGATCAGACAGCGACAGCTTCTCCTCTATCTGATCGCCCAAATGGATCTGCCCATCTCGAACGTCAACCCCCTCATTCTCTGACTTATATTCAGGGATTAAATGGCGTCTATTGGATGTCGCATAAATAAGCGTATTGCCTCTCCCGCTCTGCCCTGAAAAAATCGAACCTTCCAGTGCACTTTTTAACTCTTTATAGTGATCATCCTCCTCCTGAAAAGAGAGGTCATCACAATAGAGTATGAATTTATAGGGCTGATCATGCACCTCATCAACAATATCACAGAGCGCCTTTAATGCACTTTTCTCAACCTCAATGAGACGTAAACCCTGCTCTACAAAATCATTCAATAGAGCATGAATCAAAGAGGATTTCCCTGTCCCTCGAGCCCCCCACAAAAGCACATGATTCGCTGGAAACCCTGATAGAAACTGTCGAGTATTATTGATCAGTTTAACCTTCTGGGTATCACAACCCAAAATATCGCTTAGTCGAATGGAGGAGCGCTGAGTGTGCAGAGGGGCAAAACCGCCCGATCGCCATTGAGCCGCGGGTGTCTCTGACCAATCGATCTTTCTCTTTTCAGGCAGGTACTCAAGCAGTTTATCAACCAGGCGTTCCAACCTCGCCGATAAATCTCCCGGCTTATTCCATTTAGGCACTAAACTGTTTCACCTTATCTTTTTACAGCTGATTCGGCATCTCTTATACCGCACTGATACCGCATCTCTTATTACCCTATAGCTTATTGCGCTGTTTTATATGATTTATTATCACTCGGCCACTCCAGAACCCTTTAAGTCATACCCCTCACAGGCGATCAACGATGGCTGGCTGAAAGGGATGAGGACCGTCGATGACAGACGTAGCCATAGCCACGCTCATAATTTTTACCCCATTTTTTATAGAGGCGTCGAGCTATCTCGCACTGTGACTTCGTCATTTCACACTCAACCGACTCCAATAACGGATCCGCAGATGAGTGACCATTATGGTACGCCAATGTCGCATATAGGTGCGCTTTAATTAAATCCTGCTGAACCTCACCGTCCGGAGCACCCTCTAAAAAAAGCTGAGCCACAGCCTGTTGCGCCTGGCTATGCCCTTGATCGGCCGCTTTTTTATACCAGTAGACCGCTTTGATTGCACTGGGCTCAAGCTGCTCACCCAACTGATTCATTTTCCCCAGCTGAAATTGAGCGGATGCTAAGCCCTGTTTAGCGGCACTGGAGAGCAGCACCATCGACCTCTCTCGATTAACCTCAGTACCGTACCCAATTCGGTAGCAGATCGATAAATTATAGAGCGCCGTTTTACACCCTTTCTTTGCTGCTAATCTATACCAGTATAGCGCTTTTCGGGTATCCTGCTGCATTCCAAGCCCTTTGAAGCGTAACGTACCCATATTGGTCAACGCCTCAGGAATACCCTCTTTTACAGGCAAGATCAAATACCGAGCAGCCTCTTTATACGAGCGCTCCATAATAAAACGATTTGCTTTATATAAACGTCGATATGCCTTATCGGAAAAAGCCTCTTTCATTAGTCCGTTACCTCTATATCGTTAATCCATAACTTTCTCAGAAGCCACTCTACTGCGGGGTATATTCTTTTTCGGCCCATACCTCATTAAACCATAATTCTGGTATGGCGCCACCTATTTATCTGTATTTTTCACAATTGGATCGGTGACCGACCAAACATTGAGCATTCATCCAGAAAGGTGCCCAATTATGTGACCCAGAAGCGACTGACAAAGTTACCAAAACGCTGCTCACCAAAAACGACGGATACCGCTTGAGGCACTCTTCATTAGGTTGATGCACCAAAATTAATACGAATCGTACTTCCTACGGGCAAGCGCTGAGGCTGTATCCTCTCACCTTCAAAAAGCGCTTTTGTACCTGCTCTTTTACCTACTCTTCTATCTTTTTTTTTATCTGTTCGTTTATCGAAAAGCCTCTGCTCTGGTTGATACTTTTGAAAATGCGCAAGATCAAAAAAATGCCTGGCTTTTTTCTCAACAATCTGCGCATCCGCTGGACACCACCCGCTCTGTAACGACTCTGTTAACAGCGCTGCATACTCATATTGGCACGCGGCATCGCCATCCAATGCAGCACTTTCCAATAAAGAGAGTGACTCGTTCCAGTTAACACACTTATCGCGATAAAACTTAGAGAGAGCCTGCTTAGCATATGTGCAGTCAAACTGCACAGCACTGCGCAACTGCATCTCCGCAACCTCACCCAAGCCCCGTTTATCATCCTGTTCCGCTCTAAAAATCAACGGCGCTGTACCGGATGCTTCAATCCCTTTAGCGTACCAATGATCCGCCAGCGCTGGCAGTGCTTTAGCCGCCGCTATATCCCCAAGATCAAACATTGACCGAGAATCGCCTTGAGACGCCCACTGCTTCAACTGGTCAATCTGCTTGCTTAATCGCCAATTCCAAATCATGATTACGAAAAAGAGCACACAAGAGAGCAGCAAAATAGTCATCAATGCCCACATAGCTTATAATCCTTAAATTAACGTCTTAAACTATAACCATCAGAAAGATATAAACTTAATGAAGTCCGGCCTTCCATGAAAATAAAAATTAGACACTTTTTAAGAGCTTCGAAATAGTTAGTACTAAATCAAAGC
>JAYPBG010000063.1:0-4146 GCA_038124075.1 Gammaproteobacteria bacterium | reverse complement strand
CGGCCTTGCATGAAATTTAAATTTAAAGTTAAATTTAATAGTCGGTAAGTTCACAAAGAGAAGAGCACGCTGTTTTTATTTATCTTATTACGTGTTATACGTCTTAATGCTCTTTAAATACGTTCAATACTTTAAATAACTGGCTCAGTATCTGGTCGGGACGGGAGGATTTGAACCTCCGACCCCCACAACCCCATTGTGGTGCGCTACCAAGCTGCGCTACGCCCCGAGATATGATGAGTGCGTGGAATCTTACTTGAAAAAAACGATGTTAGCAAGCAGATTCATAGAAATCTCTCTGTACAGACAATAGCCTTCGTTACCCCTTAGAGATCCCCTTAGATATACCCCTTAGGCAATCAGAGTAATCACAGCGCCCCGTCAACACTATATGCTAATAGAACTCACTGAATACGTTTACACACCGCGAGCTGCAATGAATAGGGAAGGCCGCTCAGGAATTTCACCCAACAGGTAAATCGCTTAGGAAAGTGTATCTCAAAACGGTTTGTCAAAAGCCCATCGGCCATTCGACGAGCCGCCTCCTCTGCAGTCAAACAAAACGGCATCTTAAACGCGTTTTTCTGAGTCAGCGGGGTATCCACAAAGCCTGGGTTGACCAGTTTAATATCCACCTCACCGCCCACTTCTGCCGCCAAACTCTCAGTAAAATTAGTCAATGCCGCCTTGGTTGCGGCATAAGGTTGTGCATTAGGCAACCCCAGCCAACCTGCAACACTCGAGACCATGACCAGCTGGCCCAGAGGTCTCTGTTTCAAAAGCGGCAATAGCGCTTGAGCCACTGCGATTGCAGCGACCACATTGACCGTAAAGAGACTCTGCACTTTTTCAAGCTCTAACGTCTCGATACGCTCAGGCTCATAGAGCGCAGCCAGATAAACAACACGGTCAATGGGCCCCCAATCTCGATGAACCTCCTCCACCCAAAGAGGTATCTGATCTACTTGACTGAGATCCATCACCTTATAATCATGCGCCGGCCCCAGCTCATCAGTCAAAGCGTGCAGAGCATCGAGCGATCTAGCAGAAACCAAAAGCTTTGCTCCACGACGGCACAGCTCTCTGGCCAAAGCCGCCCCAATACCGCTGCTGGCGCCGATCAGCCAGATGCGTTCTCCAGCATAGGTATGACCTTGAGTCTTTTTCATCGCCCTACTCTCCTTAACCATCTACTGCGTGACCTTTTTCATAAACAAGGAGAGCTCCGCGACCGTAAAACCAAACTTCTTTAAGTAAGAACGATTAATCACGACACCACCGTTCATCTGCCACATCCAATCATCAAAGTGTATTTTATACCGCTTATTGCCTACCGGAACATCCATCACATAGGTCCATTTCACCGCATTGCCACTCACTGTACCCTGCGCGCCCCCCAAGATGTCATCAGCATGCCCTTCATAGCGCTGATCCTCCACTTTATGAATGGTCCAGACACGCTGCTGTTCAGTGCCATTATAATAATTAAACTTCTCTGTCAGCGTGCCCACGCCACTATACCATTCGCCCTTCAACGTGAGGTCAAACCGGTTCACAACGCGCCCCCGCCAATCTTGCACCAACCCCCACGCCTCAATCTCACCATTTAAATACTCTTCAACATTCATGGCCGGTTCGTGACCGTCATAGTGTTCCACTGAATGATTTGCACACCCTGAAAACATAGTTATCACTCCAATAAGCCCAACAAGCCCAACAAGTCCAATAGAAAAAGATAGTCTCCCTCTCATGCTTGAGATACCTCCACCTTCGATCGTGTTAAAAGCATCCATGCCATACATTTAAGTACAACGGGCAACCCCGCATAACAGAGTGTCAACGCCATCAGTACCCCCTCACTGTTTTGCCCTTTTGATACATACCCGACCCACTCCAGCAGTGGCAGAAGAAGCCCAGCCGAGAGCGCCAACGACAACTTCGCCAAAAAAGCCAATATACTGCACTGCAGCGTTGAGCTGCCCTCACCGCGCAGAACAACCCCATGATCAGTGGTACAAGCACCGTTAATTTGATCGGCCAACAGCGATATGGGCAGCGTCAATTCGGCCCCCAAAGCGGCCCCAGATAAAAGACAGACAACCAGATAGGCCAAACCATCACCCGCTTCTAACAACAGTGCCCCTGAAAAAACCACAATACTTAAAACCATACTGACCGACCACGTATATGCTTTACCCCATTTTTTACTGCAGGCCTGCCAACCCGGAAGAGTGACCATGGCCGCAAGCAAGTAAGCCCCCAAAAACAGGGCGGTATAGCTGGGCAATTGCAGCCGATCGTTAATATAGAACAGGACCAATACCGCCGGTATGCTCGACGCCGTCGTGCTGATCGCATAAATGAGAAAGAGCCGTTTAGTCTCTACCGGTAACATTCGCAACTGCCTCAGCAGCGGCATAGAGAGAACACCACACCCTATGGCCCCACGCTCATGCGACACCTCTGCCCATGCCTGGCGTTTAAACCAGCCAAGATAGAGCAGCAAAGCGGCAACCATACTGACCAACCAGAACCAGGTAAACCAACGAAACGCTTCATCCGCAGAAAAAACGGTCATCAAAAACGCGGGAAAAGAGATGGCCAATAAGACGCCGGCCAGCGCAAAGCCCTCTCGATAAGAGGCTATGCGTGTTTTATCTGCCTGGCTGCTGATCCACAACGCACCGACCGCATTTAGATTGATGGTCACCACACTGAACCCTGTAGTGGCCAGAAGCAAGGCGACTGAAAACCAGACAAGCAGGTTCGAACTGGGTGGTCGAAACAGTGCAAAAAGGCCTATTGATAACAGCAGTGAGCCGAACAGCATAATGCTCAAGCGATGCGAGCGGTAACGATCACTGAGAAAACCGATCAATGGGTCTTGCACCGCATCCAAGAGCCGCATGAGCAACAATACCCCTCCGATAGCGACTAAAGAGAGACCATGCTCAGAGGCATAAAACTCAGGCACATGGACATAGAGCGGCATACCCGCAGCTGCAAGTGGTAACGCCAAGGCACCGTAGCGCATCAACGCTGAGCGTGACAACCCCTCAGGCATCTACTCCAGCCCACCCAACAGCGATGCCCTGAGCTCAGGGGCCGACCTCATGGGGCCCAACCAAATTTCAAAAAAGCGTCGACCAAAATCAGCATCCATTACCTCACCCAGTTTTCGCTGACCCTGCCAAAACTGCGCCCCTTTACCTGGCAAGTAGAGACCTATAATGGAATCACCCCGCTCTACATCAGGAAAAATATCACGCATCTGAGCATACCAAGCAGCCAGTTTGATCTCTCGATGCGCCTCTTCAGAAAAAGGTTGGCGGCGAATCTCTTTCACCGAGCGCTTTGCTATCGCCACACCTTTTAAAGAACGGTGGTAATCGAGCTTGAGTAGAAAAGTCGCCCCCCAATCCAACCGGTTAGAAGGCGCATAGAGGGCCGCATCATACACTTCCCAAAAATAGTAATCATAACGCCCCTCACCCAGCTTGGGGCCGTTGAGCAAAGCATGGACCGTATTTAGATTTACGGAGCTCTCATCTGAGACGGCAGGTATTGAGGCCAACCTATGGGAGTCATCGGCCCACGCCTTTGAGACCACCACCACAAAAATAGCGCACGCAATAACCCACGCTATAGACTTAAACACCTGAAGCATCAAATAGCTAGAAGGTATAAAATAGTTACGCATGCCTCAGCTCCGCCTGAACAACACTGGTTCGCCCCACACGAAACCCAGCAATACAGGCGGCTAAATAGAACCGCCAGACGCGAATAAATGCCTCATCAAAGCCAAGCTGACGCACCTGATCCAACCTCTGCTCAAATGCATCCAACCAACTCTGGCATGTCTTAGCGTAATCTTGACCAAAATCAAACAGGTCGGTCACCTGAAGCCCGGCCTCGTTCGCCGCTCGAGTAAAACGTTCTACACTGGGCAACATTCCACCCGGAAAAATAAAGGTCCTGAACATATCACCGCGCTTGCGGTACTCATCATATCCGGCCTCTTGAATAGTAATGGTTTGCAGTTGAACGCGGCCACCCTCACTCAATAACGATTTCAATTTAGAAAAATAGGTTGACCAATAGCGCTCTCCGACTGCTTCAAACATCTCAATAGAAACAATATGATCA
>JAYPBG010000062.1:7090-14009 GCA_038124075.1 Gammaproteobacteria bacterium | reverse complement strand
GGTCAAAGAGCCATCCAGTAGCTTTTTACCGTTAAAGTTTGAGGTCTCAGCCACATTTTTAATTTCCGCAACCAGCTGATCCACCTCCTCTTGAAGCGCCTGTCGGTCTATGGCCGTATTGGTATCGTTGGCAGACTGCAGGGCCAACTCACGCATCCGCTGCAGGGAAGAGGTAATTGAGTTAAGCGCCCCCTCTGTTGTTTGCGCTAACGAGATGGCGTCACCCGAGTTTCGAATCGCTTGATTAGCCCCTCGTATTTGAGCATCAAACCGAGTTGATATGGCTAAGCCCGCTGCATCGTCTTTAGCACTGTTAATCCGTAAACCAGACGAAAGCCTCTGGAGTGCAGAATCACTCAACCTCTGGGAATTATTCAAATTACGCTGTGCTGTCAGTGATGCAATATTGGTATTTATGACCTGAGCCATACTCTCTCTCCTATCTGATGCGAATGTAAAATCCGCGTTATGTATCTATTAAAAGACTCTGATATAAAAAATGTATAACATGTCGAAAACGGTGTTGACCGACCCATATATGCCTAAAGAGATCAATCATTCTTATAAGAGTTAACGGCTCAGAATCCCATTACTGAAGTACGATCAGCTCAGAAAAACTCTTTTTTTTAAATGTATTTGGCATAGATATACAGATGCATGAATGGTTTTGGATATATAGAGATTGGCGTGCATTAAGAAGTGTCAATATTTTGCCGTTTATAGCATCAGCGGAAAATGGAGATATAAAATAGAACAGTAAATAGAACAGTAAATAGAACAGAGACATAAGGCGTGACGGGTCTTAATATTATCCTTGCAAGCTCAGCACCTCCAGATCAGTGATTGACTGTTTTAACCAAGGATCCTCTTCTACAGCTACCGTCCGATTCATAACCGATTCAAAGTGATCCGCCACTGTAGAAAAAAAACGAATCATACTGTCGACCCACGCCTTAACAAAAGCATGAAAACCCGTCTCACTCATCTGAGCACTGTAGCTATGGCTCAGTACCACATAGCCAAAATGCCAGACGACACCGCGCATTAAAGTATAAAGCGTCGGCCGCTGCGGTCGTACAACGGATTCTAAGTAGTGCTGCAGTGAGATCACGGTTAAATGCAACGACTCCCTATTGTTGTTATGTCTGTGATGTAACAACAATGCTATATCATGCTGCATCGATTTCAGCCCCTGATGAAGCTGCGCAATCCGTGAAGAGTAGACCCTTTTTATAACGGCTGTTCTTGAGGGGTGCTGTTCTAATGCGTGAAACCCTTGCAACCAAGCCTGCTTATCACCGCTCATCGCGTCTAGCCCATCGGCTCCCTTTTGAG
Organism: Gammaproteobacteria bacterium; assembly: GCA_038124075.1. GTDB lineage: Bacteria > Pseudomonadota > Gammaproteobacteria > Pseudomonadales > JAYPBG01 > JAYPBG01. The sequence goes on along the minus strand of JAYPBG010000062.1, from coordinate 12,674 downwards.
CAGCTATAAGCGACGCTTTAGACAACCACTCGGTACCATTGATCTGCGCACCGTCCGAGCAGTTGTAGACGTTAGGCTCATGCGCCTTTTCCCTTCGCACCTGCCCCCTTCGTACATATTCGGACACAGCTTCCTCTAACTTTATTTTTGTTAATAGATAAAACGCACTGGTAAAGAGTCTCTCTCCCGTAACAGAGGGTACCGTCACCAAGCATTGATCACTGTAATCGACCGCCTCTTTAAAACACTCCTGGGCTTCAGGCTCATAGTAAATTGACGCCGTCGAGTGGTGCTGATTTTCAGAATAAAAACCCAGGTCCGTGCCAAAAAGATAGACCTTATTAAACCGCATCACCATGGTGAGTGCAAAGGCGGCATTTAGGCAGGTCGGCGCTGAGTATTGAATCGGCTCTTCAATCTCAGAGAAAAGATCAGAGACCGAGCACCCTGCCTTAAGATAGAAAAAGTGAGCACCAAATTGCCTAACAACCCATGGGTTCATATGTAATGGTGCCAGGAGTGTAATCGAGCGCAGATAGGTCTCATCCTTTAAGGCAGCTAGATACCCCATTGTAATACCGTAATCACTCTCCGATTCGACATGAATATCAGGTACCACGCCATATTTATGCAGCGCCGTAATGGCCGAGCCACACGAAACCACCACCGCATGCGGTGCCATCATACGCAGCTCGTCAATCCGCCTGTCCAGTGAAGGACCTGCACCTACCAGACAAATAGGCAACGTCTGAGGTTCAACAGGGTTCGACTCCGGTTGCCACCAAGATATCGCCCCATCGCACCCCATCACATTGTGCTTTGCTTGATTAAGCTGATAGAGCTCATCATCGTAGTGCCCCCAACTGCTCATACATGCAGGTGCCATCGATTTAGTTGAGTCGATCAACCGTGCATAAACAGGTGCATGGGTGGGATTACAGCAGAGCGTCAACAGAGGGTAGGTAGGGCACTGCTCTAATAGATAGAGGTAGAGCATACGCTCATAAGCTGATGTGTCCACCTTATCACCATCACCGATAATAAACGTGATATGACGCCGCCGATCGTTAAGGAAGGGTTGACAAAGTGAGGTCCAGTCCAACCGGGTAAGCGATGCAATAAAAAGATCAGGATCCAGCTCATAAAAAAGAATCGCATTGACAGGGCGTTCTGATAAAACCTGTTCAATATAGCCCGTCGCATAAACACCGAATATCACAAGGTGTGGTATATGCCCCTCATAAAAAAAACCTCTTTTATACCTCTCTCGAGACAACTCTGAGCGGCGCAATAACTCAACAACCTGCCGACCAAAAAAACGCTTATCTAAGAAGTCACCACTAAACGGCGGATCCATCGTCATTACTGTATTGGGAGGCGCTGTCTTTTCAAGAAACTGCATAGCCCGCTTGGCATAGAGGTCGCCATTATTCTCTTCAGAAAACGAAGCAAAATGTGCATCGGCACGATCAATGGCCGCAACAAGCTGCGCAGGATCCTGGGCACAGTATTGAAATCGGCGATAAATATCGGGAAACGCCTTTTTAAAGAAAAGAAGGTTCATCTTAAATCGATCAAATGCTTCCGGCATAATATTCAAATCATCCATCTATACGACTCGGCTACCTTATTTTACATCTTGCATAATTGAGACCCCCAGCATCGGGTCATCCTCCACACGATACACCTTGTTGATTAAAGTCTTACGCACATCACTCGATAAACCGGTAAGGAATTGAATAAAGTGATCCCCCCACAAGGTCGCTAACGATGCTTTCGAATCGTTATCAGGTAGATAGATAACGTGCGTCATCGCTAGATAGAGAAAGTGCCTTATCGAACCGTTCACCAATGAATAGATAAAGGGATGCGTTGCAGCCTTATGTCGCTCACAGATATTGCGTACGGCTGTTACTACCTCAACCAAATTGCTCTGTTCAACCCCTTGCTGGATCACCGGCACCAACTGCTCTACAAACGCACCCAGAGCTTTCAACGCGCACTCTACCTCAGATCGCAATCGATCCAGCGAATAACCGTGCGCTTTATTGCTACACGATATCAGTGCCGAGATCAGTTGACTTTGATCACAGGTCGGCCATAATGATGCGCGTTCTGACAGTGCCTCCCGCGAGTACCACTGCGCGCCTTCGATCTTGGCGCCTTCAGAAAAGTTAATCACCTCCGCCTGCCCTTGATAGGACTCAATGCTGCTCTGCAGAACCGATTTGGCCATATAGTAGTAAGGGCGTGTCAGCAGTGGCTCTCCATCAACACCTTCCAGTGTTAAGAGCTGTTCAGATTTAATTTCGGCAAGCTCGGCGACCAGATCGGGTTGCGACGCCTGATAATAGAGCGATTTTTTCGAATGGTGTGTTTCCAGCGTCTTAAAACCAAAATCCATCCCCACACAGACAATGGTTTTAAAACCGAGACGTGCAACAAAAGAGAACGCCGCATTGGTGCAGGTGGGGCCTGCGCGCTCCACCACAGCAGCCGAATGCGACAACAAAGCACTGGCGGCACCGTCACGCTTTAGAAACGAAAGCGATGCCTTAAATCCCAACCGCTCGATATAGGGACTCTTTTGCATCACACCCACTAAAACAATCTCTGAAAAGTAGTGACCATCCTGAATCGATGCCAATATCTCCCACTCCGAATAGTCGCTCTCCGACACGATATGAATATCCGGTTTAATGCCATAACGATAGAGCGACGTGATCGATGAACCCGATGAGACAACCACGATTTTATTCCGATTGCGGCGCAAAAATTCAATGCGATCATCCAGAGATGGACCATTACCCACCACAAAGACCGGCACCGACTGAAACGCCTCAGGTATGCGCTCAGGGATAAACGTCACACCTAAATTAACACTGTGCAGCGCATGATTAACCTGATTTACCTCATCATCATAGTGCCCCCAACCCAATATAGAGGAAGGCATCTCCTGATTGATTCTCGTTATGATCCAGCGGTAATCCGAACAGTTTTGATGATTCAAATAGAGGGTCGCGATAGGGAAACTGGGATAGTAGCGTAACAGCTCATTCCAGAGCAATCTCCAGTTCTGCTCACGCTCCGTCGTTGTACTGAAGAGAAATTGAATGGAGCGCGAAGGGTCTTGCAGATACGGTTCACAGATCGTGCGCCAACAGACGGTATACAATGAAAGGTAGAAGCGCTCCAATTGATCTTCAAACAAAATAAGATGTTGCGCTGAGCGCTGCTTCAACAGCGCCTCGATACCATAACCCAATCCACACCCCATAAATACCAACAAGGGAATAGAGCTCGGAAAACGCCCCTGCTCTTCCCAAGCCCCCTCCTTAAGTGGCGATCCCTTGATAATGCGATGCATCGAGCGATAAAAGTATCGCGAGCAGCAATATTGATCACCGACCGGCGGATTGATGGTTTTAAACGGTCCCTGCGCTGGGTATTGAGCACAAAAGTGAGCGACCTCTTGCTGCGCTGCGGTCACAGCATCGACCAAATAACAAGGCAGACCCTCTTTCAAAAGATTGACACCCCCCTGCTCTGAGAGCGAGAGTCGATGACTATTAGGTGCATAAGCTTTAAAATAGTCATAAATGGCAGGAAAAGTCTGTTGAAAATAACGCAGATTCGCATCTCGCCTTTTTTGCAACCGAGCAAGCTCGGCTTCTGTGCAGGCAGACGTGGAATGGGAAGCCTCTCTACTCATACAACCACCCATCATCAACAGAAGAGGCCTCATGGATCGACTGTTTAAAAAGGGCACTGACCTCGGCCTCACCACCAAGGCTGTGCTCACTGATGCGCGCTTTATACTGAATCGGTAACACCTCCAACCACCTTACTAAACGCTGCTGCCACTCAGATAAAAAGCGCCGAGTCACCTCTGCATCCGTCCCCAACATCATCGCATGACTCATACCTATATAAAGGAAATGCCTGAAAGAACCCAAGACTAGGAAATAGGCCTCTGGCGTCACTTGCTGCGCCTCTTGTCGCAGATAGTGATTGATCTGGTTGCACCGTTTCGATAGGCTCTCTACATCTTCGATAGGCTTTAATAAGAGGCGCCTTACATCTCTGCCGAGTTTCGCCAATTTAAGACCACATGCCTCCGCTCTTAACATCACAGCATGCTCACCATCACAATGTTCCAATAAGCCTATGTGGGTCGCCTCTTCTAAACTGCGCTTTAAGCACGCTCTAATGGGCAGGATAGGCGCTTTCGACACCTTATCCCAGTTACGCTCTAAATGGGTGGGGATCTGCTCCAACGAAAGATATTGAGCACCTTGTATCGCCGCACCGTCGGATAGGTTAAACACATCTAACACAGAGCCTCGCATCGAGACAACGTGCTCTAAACAGCGTTCAAGCCGCCATTTTGCAAGAAAATAGTCACTTCGAGTCAACACCGGCTTACCCTCTACACCCTCCACCGCAAAGAGATGGTTGGTCACACGCGCATCGGCTTGTGCAAGCGCAGGGTCAGCCGATGCATCATAGTAGGCACTCTTTTTAGAGTGGTGGCCATACCCTTCTTTATAACCAAAGTCCATGCCAAACAGATAGAGTGATGCCCCTCCTAAACGCAATGCAAAAGCTACGCCTAAGTTAGTGCAACTGGGCTCACAGTAGTCAAGCGTGTCCATCCTTTCATTAAAAAACGCTTCAACAGCGCCACCCTCTCGTAAAAAAAAGAGAACACCGGAAAAGTAAGTGATCACATGCGGATTCACATGCAGCGGTGCGACCAGGGTGATCTTCTTAAGGTAGTTCGAATCATTAATGGCATCATAGGTGGCAACTGTCAGGGTATAGTCCGCCTCCAGTTCACAATGAATATCAGGGACAATATTATGCGCATGCAGCACCGACAGTGCAGAACCACAGCTGATCACCACCGATCGCCCCACCATGTTTTTTAACGTCTCAATCCGATCATCCAGTGACGGCCCCGATCCAACCACAACGATGGGCCGACCTGCATACGGCTGGGTAAATGGGGTTAAGGGGCTTTCCCCCTTTTTAAACATTGATGCACCTTTAGACATACGCTCGTTATGCACAGCCTGTATCAGCTGACAGAGCTCATCATCATAGTGCCCCCAACTGGCCAAATAGGCGTATCGACTCTCCTCGACACGTTTAATCAGCTGCTTATTTCGATTCGTATTTTTATGATTATAAAAAAGCGTTGCCACAGGAAAATACGGACATAAAGTGATAAGCTTATTCCAGAGCATCTGCCACTCGCCCTCGAAATCACAGACAACACCTATGCGAAAATCAAGCACTGTGCCCTTTTTTTTATCGAATGGCTCCAAAATAGCGGACCAATCGATCGTAAAGAGTGAGAGATAAAAGCACTCTGCATCCGACTCTATAATATAGATATTATCGACCGAACTGCGCGCCAATAAGGCTGACAGATGAAACCCCAACCCCAACCCCAACATCATAATGGAGGGGTAAGTCGAGGGCAGATAGAAACCCTTTTGATAGTTGCCGGGCTGTATGGGCGACTGTTTTAGCATCTCCTCAGCACATCTTGCAAAGAGCCGTGGCACGGTATAATCAC
>JAYPBG010000062.1:5245-7080 GCA_038124075.1 Gammaproteobacteria bacterium | reverse complement strand
CCCGACAGGGGGGCATCGACGGTATGGATCTGAGCACCACTGGGGTATCGCTTTAAAAACCGTTCAACCTCCTGTTCCGCCTGCTCTCGAGCATCACCCGCATAAAGACGCTGCCCCTCTTTTTCGATGTCGATGATCGCATCGCCCTCTTCAGAATAGATCGGCCTACAGTCTTTGAGCGTGAACGTGGCAAAGAAACGGTGGATATGAGGGTAATGGTGGCGCAAACTGTTCATATTGCGCCTAAACCTCTCTGTCTTAATGGGTTGCTCGATCGGCTCCATCACTGTTTCAACACCTAATCTCTAACACTTTATTAACCAACACCCATATCACCGCCCTTCCATACATCACGGTTACACTGGAGTCATCAGTGCATTAATAGCGTAGCCACCATCTGACCAACATTGAATCATATCCTCAACAGCATGAGTGACGGCGTCCGACTGCCAAAAATCATCGATCGTTTTTTCTCGCGGTTTAAACGCTGAAGGTTGATAATCTGCACACCCATAGGGGCAAAAGCGGTTAACCGCCTGCGCCATCTCATCACCATAGACCACAGGGTGGATACGCGCTTTAGCTACCCCCGGTCGGATAATCTGCTTATAATAGACCTGCCAAAAATAGAGAAACTGCTCGCGATAAGTGAGTCCATCCCAGCACTCAATCTGCCCCTTCATCTGAGGCATCACAATCGACTTCCATCCTGCAGGGCTCTGAGCCTGGGCATCTTCTGTAATGTGCTCCATCTCAGCAAACGAGGTGGCCGCCATGCCTGGGTGTCTTAATGTAATAAAGTAATCCGCTGCTTCACCAAAGATGGCATGAAGGTATGGGATTGCTAAGCTGGCCGCAATCCGTTTCTGAACCACATAGTCGCCACATTCACGCTTTGCCCATACCAAAAATTGACACATCTCATACAGTAACGGCATCTGAAAGATAGGGTTATTATGATGCGCCATCAAATGAAACTGAGGAATCGAATCATGGGACATCAAAAAATTGCGTTGAGTGTAGTCAATCTCTAATTTTCGATTCAACTCTTTAAAAAGATAAGTACCCCCACTTCTCATAATGCCACAGACAAAGAAAAAACGCTTTGTATGAGTATACTGCTCTGTAACCTCTCGCTGGCCGGTCAGAAAAGCATGCATCAATGTTTTGCACTCTTCGCGATATTCATCTAGTGCCTCTTTACCACCACGGCGATTCAACCCTCGGGTAATAAAATAGGGTTCTTTGCGCTCACGTTCAACGGCCCATGGCACCCCTTCTAGATGCTGCCCTCGCGTCCCCCAAGCCTTCCACCGCACCTTGGGATCTACCCCGGCGATATAGTGCAGCGCGGCCAAATTCAATTTAAGCGGTACAGGGAGGTGATCTTCTTCAGCTAAGCACGCCTCAGCTGAGCAAGAGAAAGACTTCGTAAGAAAGCCCTGATCTTGCAGAAACGCCTCTTCAATCCTTTTTAAATCAAAGCGGTCAAACCCTTCCGTGTGCGGCACCAGCAGTTCATCGCTGTTCAAGGTAATATCAACGGGCTGTGGCCCGGTCGAGAGCGAGTAGAGCGGAGTACAACGATCCAGATCAACCACAACCACCTCATCCGAATCATGACAACAGACATACGCCCTCGTCTCATCATCATTGACCGCAACATCATAAGGTCGATCCTGCACCGGTATCACCTTGATCACACGCCCTAACGCGATATCAATGACCGCGACAAAACAGGCGTCAAAACCAGAGACCAATACCCAATCTCGTCCAACCAAGATCGCAAAACCCACGACCAAGCGCTGATTCAGCTCGTGCATTATCAGAAAAGT
>JAYPBG010000062.1:4349-5235 GCA_038124075.1 Gammaproteobacteria bacterium | reverse complement strand
GTCCTGTACTTGGGCAGACACTGTCAAAGAGGGCAGATAGTCTAACATAACCGTTTTACCAGACGTTAACGCCTTACCCTCACACAGTGCACTACGCTCATAAATCGTGACACTGTTATCTTGATAGTTGCCCGCAGCCACATATTTTTCGCTGATGTTCACCGCCGTCGGTCTTCGCCCGGTTGGCAACTGCATGATCAGCTCGCAACGCTCAGCGTTGATCAGCACCATGCTCTTTTCATTCTCTTGCGCCATGCTGGACGAAACAGTCTGAGCGTGTTGGCAGTAGCTTTTAATATCGAGCGGGCGCAGACCTAAATTACCAGTCACCAAGGTATGAGTCGGCTTATGAGATCGAATACGCTCAGGCCTAACAAAGGGCCCTGATAGACTCTTAATAATCTCACCACTGTCAAGATTAAAGGCATAGAACGTATGCCCCAACTCCGCATTAAAAAAACCGATGCGCCTCTGCTCATCAATACGCAAACCCCGCACACCCGATTTTGGGCTTATAATTCTCTCTTTGTGTTGACCACTGTTGCGCTCAAAAAGATCAATGGTATCTCGATCACTGTTTGACGCAACATAGCACTGCGTCTGTGGGTCAAACACCACAGCCCAGAGCGCCTCGCCATCGCCGTAGCGCTGATCAGGCGAAAAAAACCGTGTATTGATACCAACAGGGTTTCTTCTATATTCAACAAAATGCTTGTTTGTCTGTATTCGAATGACATGTGCATCATGGATCTGCTTTTTATCGATCATGCTTTTTTTAGAGGCATCCGAACATTCATAGAGCACAGATATAATAAATGCATCAGACGAAACGATAAAAAAACCCGAGTCTATCACTTTGTCAACCGCAAGGCACTTCACCAGCACC
>JAYPBG010000062.1:0-4339 GCA_038124075.1 Gammaproteobacteria bacterium | reverse complement strand
CGCATACGCTTTCAACTGAGCCAGCATCGTCACGGCTGACCAGAAATACTCATAGCACTGAGTCGTTATCACTGTTTGAAAAAGCTGATGCGCGAGCGCGGGACACTTTTCAGATGCCACCAAAATCACGTTATCCAGCTCTGCTGCATCCAACTCAGTATCTACCCCATTGGGCGCACCCTCCTGAAGGCTCAAGAGCACTTTCTTTAAGAAGTGAGCCTCCAATAAAGCATCATAATAGCGCGATTCTGCAAGCGCTTGTTGGCACTTAGTCCAAGAAGGCCGGTCAAGTGCGGCGTGAGCCTGCTTCTGATGCACCTGCTCTTCTTTTTGATGACCTGCTCTCTGCTGAGCTTTCAGCTGCTCACTCATTTTCACTGCTCCATCCGTGGACCATCTCATTATTGAGTGGCGTACCACGCTTTAAACTCATCTTCGCCTGCTTACCTAAGATCTGCTCATAATATTTTGGCGACAAGCCATACCCTGGCCGAATTCGCCGTAGGTTTTTTTCGGTAAACGGCTCACCCTCCGCAATATCCTCCACCACATAAAGGGAGCGACGGAATATTGTCGATCCACGTTCAGCCTCAGAGACCCCATACTGAACCTCTCCCAGCGATTCCCACGCCCTATCCACCGCTGAACAGAGGGACCTCAACTCTTCAGGCTGCAAAGAGAATGCCGCATCCGGTCCCCCTTCAGATCGATCCAGAGTAAAATGCTTCTCAATAAAGCAGCTCCCCAGCGCCACGCTGCTCACCGCCATGGTGTTATCCAGCGTATGATCAGAGAGCCCGGCAATCACATTAAAACGCTCTGCTAAATCTTTTAGCGTACGAATGTTATAATCACGATGATCCGCGGGATAGGCGCTGATGCAGTGGAGCAAAATAAGCTGGTTATTTCCAGTCGTCCTTACTGTCGCCACAGCATCACTCACCTCCTCTACGCTCGCCATCCCTGTAGAGATAACAACCGGCTTACCACAAGAAGCCACCTGTTTAATTAAAGGCAGATCGACCATCTCAAACGAGGCGATCTTATACGCAGGTACATTCAGTGACTCCAGCAGCTCAACAGCACGCTCATCAAAAGGCGAACTGAATGCAATCAGCCCCTCTTCCCGCGCCCGCGCAAAAAGCGCCTCATGCCACGCCCAAGGGGTATGCGCCCACTGATAGAGCTCATAGAGTGTCTGACCATCCCAAAGACCACCCGAAATTTTAAAATCAGACCGATCAGAAGGGATCGTCATAGTGTCCGCTGTATAAGTCTGAAATTTTACCGCGTCCGCACCGGCCTGCTTAGCCGCCGTGATCAGAGCCAACGCACGTTCCAGCTCACCATTATGATTGCCTGAAATCTCAGCAACCACGAGCGGCCGATGCCCCGGCCCCACTTTGCGTCCGGCAATTTCGATCGAATGACTCTTCCCCTTCTGCATACACACCTCTTCATGACCACTCACAATTCACTCAACCTGACAGATCTGTTCTACGACGCGTTCACAACCACGACCATCGCACAGTTTAAACGCACGCTGCACCATCGCATGGTAACGCCCTGAGTCAGACAGCAACGCCCTCAAAGCAGTCACAATAGACGCCGTACACAGATGCGTTGATAAGCCAAGATTAACCACCACACCGCTGCGATCCAGCTCATCCGCAATCGGCTTCTGATTGTCCGCCATCACCACCAACAGCGTTGGCAACCCAAGCGCCAACCGCTCCCAGCTGGATGTCCCTGCAGCACCAAACGCCAGATCCGCCTCACACATCACTTCAGCCATATTCTCTACCCCCACAGACAGCTCAATATTAAACGAGTACGCCTTAATCGATCGTGTTACAGCCTCTAAATGCGGTGCCTGTGCACCCAATACCAATTGAACATCAAATGTCAACTCTGATGTCATCTGACTCAGAGCATCCAGTACCCGTACCGATACATTCTCTTTATCCATCCCCCCCATTGCAATCAGGAAACGGCGAATAGGCTGAGCAGATGAGCGGCGCGCAACGGCGCGCGCTCGACAGTGAGAAAACTCAGAACGCAGAAGAGCATAGTCCAGGCCAAACAGCGTACGGCATGAAGATGTAATATACGCCCGATAAACATCAACCGACTTATTCAAGTTTTGATCCAGCAATAAATCACACTGATGAACACGGTCAGCTATATCATCGATGACAAAAACCTGACATTCTGTCGCCGCACGAACTCGTGCCTCCCACCGCTTATCCAACGCATAATGATCAACAATCACCCACTGAGGTTGCATCAATCCAAACGCCTGTAATGCAGCCAGCGTCTGTTCGGCATCCTCTTCGGGTGTAACAGGCAACCAGTGTGCATGTGCCAATATCGGAAAAGCAACGTCCGCTTCAACGTGACTGCTTGAAGGTGTCAACACCAAAACAGAAAAACCGGCCTGCTCAAGCCAAGCAATCGAATCTCCAGGCAGTGCTCTGCAAACAAAAATAGGCCTACACCCTCTCTGCTTAAGTGCATAAGCCAACGTAGTGCAACGCATAATGTGCCCAATACCTATATCGACAGAGGCATCGGCACGAATCACAACATTCATGTCACGCCAGACCTTCCTATCTACTTTTAATGCACAGACTCTTTGACATTGATAAAGAATGTATAGCCAATACAGAATGATATGCTAGTCTAATTAAGTGAAGATTGCCAAAGAACCCGAGACGACAAGGATGATCGCTCGCTCATCGTACGTCTAAGACCCTAAACTTAAGCCCCTAAAGTAAAGGAGCATATAAGATGGCACAGGCCGACTCTGATGCAGAGTACGAAATAGATAAGAAATATAACCTTCAACCACATGCTCATAATTTTGTAAATCACCTATATGATGTTGAACGCAATTACGGCTCTCTACATGAGCAAGGAGAAAAGCGCTATCAGCCAATATTCCAACCTATAAAACAAGAGATAAAAGAGCACTTTGCGCAATTCACAAGGGTACTGAATGAAGATGATTTAACACGCTTTCTCCCTTTGTTCAGAGGTGATAGACTCAACCAACTTTCAGATACAGAGATGTATGCTTTGGTTGAAAAAATACTCAATCCAAACATTGACGCTGCCATAAAGAAGTATTTTAATTCCGATTACGCGATTGTATGGCATGGCTTTTCATATTACAGATATGATAGAAATGAACAAAAAGAAGGCTTCTCTACAAAATGGCATTGCGATATCGGACCGTCAACACACTTAAAAATCATCACCTATTTTGACAGCAGTGAGCGCACGGGCTCTCATACAATGATCGCTGAAGAAGCAGCAACATCAAAATTAAAAGAGATCGGTTATGTCTTCAATAAGAATAAATATCGCTCTGATAATATCAATGATTTAACTGATCACTACAGTATCGACTTTAATTGGCACGCAGTCGATTTTAAAGCAGGTGACTCGATTATCTTCAACCCAACAATGCGCTTGCATCGTGCCGCTCTTCCAAAACCACCCCACGTAAGGAAAAGCTGCACACTCTGCTTGATTCCAAGCCCTGTGGGTTGGAGAGAGCTTTTTCACAAAGGGTTTACACCAAGCCCTAAATGTATCGAGTTTAGCCAGGATGTCACAGAGCAAATCTTTACTCACGCAGGCATTGATTCTCGATTAGAAGGCGAAAATGAACTTCTAGAGTTCAGCTATTATAAAAACATAATATCACACAACAGCCTACGCTATAACCTGAAAGCCATCTTTAGGGAAGAGCAGATTGCAGATCAAATCTACCGAAACATAACAGAATCCAGTATAGACATCAATAAGCTCAACATAGCCAACCTTATTCTGCTGCTTAAGCAATCGTATAGGAATGATCTAAACTGGGGCCAACACTTCTCTTCAGTGCATGCCGACGCAGTGATCGATCTGCTTGAATTTGAAAAACGCTTCGCGTTTACCCAAGACACATACCGCACCGAAACAAAACCCAATCCCGACGGCATATTCTGGCCTATTCCATCACACCCAACACGGCCACGCAATAAATATAAGCAACGCCCTTATGCCCGCAAAACCCCTTTGCTGAACAAGAAGACACCTATAGGCTCAGCAGGCTCCTGTTTCGCATTCGAAATTGCATCCTATTTACAAGACAACGATTATAACTATGTTGTGACCGAACTGGCCGATAACCCTGATGATGGCGTACGGGTCGATGGATATGAGACTGGTAGCGGAAAAGCAAAATTCAGCGCAAATTTTGGTCTTCTATTTAACACACCCAGCCTTAAACAGCTCTTGGATTCAACTCGTAAGTGCAACAATTCATACAGCTAGCGTAGAAGGCTAA
>JAYPBG010000061.1:11744-14151 GCA_038124075.1 Gammaproteobacteria bacterium | reverse complement strand
ATAGAGCCGATGCTTGAGTTGATAGTGGCATAAGGTTACGTTCCTAAGAGCCTCTTTTTATTTAATATCCACACATCCCTGTTAAAACGGATAGAGCCGTTTTAACAGGGATGGCTTTGATGGATCGAGACTCTCTCTCATTTGATCCGTATCTCGGCCGCCTTTGCTGGGGCGATAATGTTTAATTGCTTCGATCAGAGCATCACGATCCCATCCATCGCTGTTGTTGCCATACAGGTTTTGATTGAGTGTGGCAATGGCGTTTGTTAAGGCCTCCGAATTGAGCTCGGTTGTGAGGGCTTCTAGGGATAAGAGGTCGTCCCGCTCTGTGGCAAGGCGTCCCCACTGCAGAAGTGCCTCTTTAATGGCGCGGTTATCCTCAGTTTTGCAGGTTTTGATCAGTTTGCGTGTTGCTTTGGAGAGCGAGGTGGGCGGTGTTGCGGTCGCTTTTGTGGCGATAGGGTTGCGCTGATTAGGGTGATGGGACGGTGTGCTTGTACTGTAAGTGCTTGTACTGTTGGTGGTGCGGGGGGCGTGATTGCGTGGTGTCTCTTTTCTGCGTCGTAACACAAAGAGAAGCGCACCGATCGATGCGATCAATAGGAGGGCAAGCAGAGCGATGGCCCAAAGAGCCCAGCTGGGCATGGCGGCTGGGACCTTGTCAAACGCGTTGGGTTGAGCGGGGCCTTCGGTCAATTCTGACTGGGATAGCGTTGCGAGATGTTGCTGAGGCTCCGGCTGAGGTGTATAGCCTTCGCCTGCTTCTGCGTGGTGTGATTCCGGCTCCAGTGTTGTCACTTCTAAGCGTTCAAGCTCTGTGTTCCACCAATGTATCTCTGTTTTGGGCAGTATGAATTGGCCTGGTGCCGCAGGTAAAATGGCGTGTGAAACGGTTTGCGTGCTGAGCAAGCCCAGTGCGCTGGATTGCTGGGTGAGATCGGCTTGGTCGGTATAGATTTTAATGTCATCGACATCCGGTTTCGGGATGTCAGGCAGAAAGGTTTGATGTTGCCCATCCACTTGCAGTGTTAAAATCCGAGTGACCGGCTCGCCAACGCTGAACGTGGGTGATTGAGGCTGCCAGCTTTGTTGCAGTGTTAGGCTGCGCGCCGGTAGCCAGGTTCTGTCTTTCGGAAATGCATTTGGGATCGGTTTTACCTCAATATCAAACGCTGGAAAATGGCGCTCTATCTGCCTGCGGGTAGAGCTGAGTGTTGGAAAGCGATGTCCTAAAATTTGGTCGATGGTGTTGCCGTGTTGTCGGCCTTTAGGACCTTTAACAGGGATGATGCCCGTTAATGCGACGGTGGGAATGGTCAAGGTACCGGGTGAGAGCGGATAGATGACAAAGCGCTGTTCCACGATATGCACCAGCTGCCCACCTATTTGAGTTTGATAGTTGCGTTTTTCACCGACGGCTTCAAGGATGGCGTCCTGAATGTCGAGGTCCGCAAGAGAGGCTTCGTAGAGATTGACGCTGTAGCGTACCCGTACCGTGAGCAACAGCTCTTCTTGAACATAAAGGGATGACTTGTTAACCGTCACATCGAGCGAGACATCTTTATGCTCTTGGTTAGATGGACTCTCTTGTGTACTGTAGAGGGTGCTGTTTTGCGGTGATGCAGGGGCTTGTGTTGTAGAGTGTGTCGTAGATGCTTGTTTGGGTGCGCTTGTTGTGGGCGCGGTGCCTGTTTTCGGTGTTGTTTGTTGGTTGCTGGGGGCTTGTATGGGGGCTTGCACTTTCTGCGGAGGCAACACTTTGATGGTGATGGGTTTGCTTCGGTTATTATCGTATACAAAAGAGGGGATGGTGATGTTTCCGCTGCGTTTCGGTTTTATCTGAAATTGCCAGCGGCGTATGGACTCCATTTTGCCGTTGATGATCGATATGTTATTGCTGCTGGAGCGACGGAGAATATAAAAGTTCTTTTCAAGCCCACTGACATTGAGGTCCAGCGACACCCCTTGTTCAGAGCTGGCGACAAAAAGTTGCAGCGTCTCATGAACGCTGATCTCTCTTCGGTCCACTTCTGCTGTCAGTTGAGCGAAGGCGCTCTGTGTGAAGAGTGTGGTGGTGCATAGGATGATGAGCCATAGATAACGATTGTGGTACATGTTTACCAATAGACCTCTTGTTCAGGGCGGGGGTTTCCCTGTTCTGCTGATTGTTGGGCCTCCAGTGATTGGAGATAAAATTTGTTTTTTAACAGTGTGCCCGGTGTATCGGGCAGCTGTTTAAGCCAGCGATCGATATACTCTTGATCGGGCTTCTCAATGGGGCGGGGCGGAGGTTGATTTGAGGTGTCGCTCTCCTCTTGATCACCGTCACGCGCGTGTTCTTGTTCTTGCTGTTGATCTTGCCCTTGAGCCTCTTGCTCTTGTTCTTGCTCTTGTTCATCTTGAGCCT
>JAYPBG010000061.1:8270-11644 GCA_038124075.1 Gammaproteobacteria bacterium | reverse complement strand
GGTCTTGCTGTTGGTTTTGGTCTTGCTGTTGGTTTTGGTCTTGCTGTTGGTTTTGGTCTTGCTGTTGGTTTTGATCTTGTTGTTGGTTTTGATCTTGTTGTTGGTTTTGATCTTGCTGTTGGTTTTGGTCTTGCTGTTGGTTTTGATCTTGCTGTTGCTGTTCCAGAAGACGTTCTACCAGTGTGCGATTAAAGGTGGCATCGTCATGTTTAGGTTGCAGTGCCAGTGCTTCATCGTAAGCGCCCAGGGCCTCTTCAAAGCGTTGCAGTTTGGCTAAGGTGTTGGCACGATTGTAGTGCCAATCGGCGTGTTTGTGTGGCTCTGCCTCAGCTTCGGGTGGCGACTGTTCGATCGCTTCAAGTGCGGCTTGGTAATTGTGAGCACGGTAGTGTGCTGCGCTTCGCCACTGTGGTGATTCAAATTGCTCTGCGGCGCCGGTAAAATCACGGTCATTGAACCGCTGCTGTGCTGTTTGATCAGGGGTCAGCCAGAGCGATGACTCACGGGCTTCGGCGGTTGATAGGGCGCCGGGTAGAGCCGGGATAATAAGGAGTGTGGCGGTGGCCCATGAGTAGAGCAGTCCGCGACGAAAGGTCAGTAAAGCCATCGGAATTAAGAGCAGCACAAGCCAGTAAGCCTCATCCTCCCAGAGATCAAATTGGCGTTGATCTTCTCGTGTTTCGGTTGGCCAGAGTGCGTCGTGTTTGGGCTTGATCAACTGTAAGTCAGAGTCATCCACGGTAATCCGTGCGTATTGGCCGCCGCCCTCTTCAGCGAGTGATCGGAGGGTAGGCTCGGAGAGCCGAGGGACCACAATGGCACCGTCAGGCGATTTTAAAAATTGCCCTTTTGAGAGCGGGATGGGGGCACCCTGCGGTGTGCCCACGCCGATCACGGAGAGTGTGAGCCCGGCGCGTTGGCTGGTTTTCGCCAGAGCTTCTTGCGTGTTGGCCTCTATGCCGTCGGTGATCAGCAGTATACGGCCGCTGGAGAGCATGCTGTTTTTGAAAAGCTCAATGGCCAACTCAATACCGGCCTGAGTATGGCTGCCACGCACCGGCATGAGGGCCGGTGTGAGCGCATCTAACAGACTGTTAATGGTACGAACATCATCGGTCAGCGGGGCAACGGTATGTGCGGTACCGGCATAAGCGACTAAGCCGGTGAGCCCTTCATCGCGTGTCACGAGCAGGTCAGAGAGTTTATGGCGGGCGCGTTCAATGCGGGAGGGTTTAATGTCTTGAGCCAGCATGGAGTATGAGAGGTCTAAGACGATCACCAGTCCATCGACGCTCTGTTCGGTGGGTTGCGGCAGTTTCCGCCAGCTGGGGCCTGCCAGAGCCAGGGCGGTAATGAGCCAGCCGATGCAGAGCAGCCACCAGCCATTCTGCGCTTGTTGCTTTGTTTCGCCTACGGTTAAGTAGGGCAGAAATTCGTTCGGGATGGCGCTGCTCAGAGGGGCTTTATGATCCCTCTGTTTTTTTATATAGACGATCATCACAATCATCAGAGGTAGGGTCAGCAACCAGAGTGGGCGAATAAAATGAAAATCCATCATGACACGCTATGTCGCCCCCTAAGGTGTGCTCGATCGTGAATAGAAGAGACTGCTGAACAGAGAGAGCAGCAGTGCTGTACCCAAAGGCCAGTGAAGTAGGGATTTTTGCGGCCGCAGAAGTTCGACATCCAGTTTGATCGGCTCGAGTTGATCGAGCTTTTCATAGATCTGATGCAGCGCTTCGGTATCTTCTGCGCGAAAATAGAAGCCACCGGTTGTGTTGGCGATCGCTTTTAAGGTGGTCTCATCGAGATCGGCCGATGGGTTGATGCGTCGCGATCCGAAGAGTCCACCAAAGGGGCCGTCGATTTTCATTTCAGAGGCGCCGACACCGATGGTGTAGACCTTTAATCCGATTTTTTTAGCCAGCTCTGCCGCTTGAAGTGGCTCGATCTTTCCAGCCGTATTGGCGCCATCGGTTAAAAGCACCAAGATGCGACTTGGGTTGCTGCGCTCCTGCAAGCGTTTAACCGCCATGCCGATGGCATCGCCCATTGCGGTTTGCGGTCCGGCGATGCCAATCGCTGATTCGTTTAAAAAGGTGCGTACCGTCTCTCGGTCGAAGGTGAGTGGGGCGTGAAGGTAGGCGTTGCTGCCAAAGAGAATTAAGCCGATACGGTCATTTTCACGCCTAGAAATAAAAGGGTTTAATACGCTTTTAACCGCTTCCAGTCGATTGACCTGGTTGCCACGCACCGTGAGGTCTTCATGCTCCATACTGTTGGATACGTCGACGGCAAGCATTAAGTCACGTCCTTCGGCAGGCAGTTGAACCGGATCACCGCTCCAGTAAGGGCGTGCGGCGGCGGTAATGAGCAGGACCCAAGTGATGGCGGCCATGACCAAAGGGAGGCTCGAACGCCTTGCTGAAAGGGTGCCTTGTTGTGTCAGGCTTGCGACCAGTTGTGCATAAAAGGGAACGCGCAGTGCGCTGAAGCGTGCGCTGTTCAGCCTGGGCAGCAGCGCCCAGGTCAGCAGTGGGAGCGGAAGGCATAGAAACAGGTAGGGCCATTTAAAACTCAGCATGTTCTCTTAATCCACTTTTCGGTTATCTCAAACAGCCCGGGCAGTGCGCTCTTCTCAGTGCTCTTCTCAGTGTTTGAGGCGTCAACTGTGCGGTATCGCAAGGACTCCAGTGCACGCCCGGCCCCCGCTCGAAAGGGGTTGGCGCGACCGGAAGGGTCATAGGCGTTATCAAGAAATGTGAGCCAGGCTTCACCGGTCAGTTGGGCGACGGAGGCACGTGGAAAGCGACTTAAACAGGTTCGGCGCAGCAGTGCAGCCACGGCGTTGAGCGCGTCGTATGCGTTTTTCTTCCCCGTTTGGTGGGCCTGCTGGATCACCTGTAACTCTTTGAGGGCTGCCCGTTTCAGAGCGCCACGACGGTAAGCGCGCAGGGATAATAGTGCAAGCAGCATCAGGAGGATCGCGCCGATGATCAGCACGGTTAAGAGCGCCAGAGAGGGGGGCCACCAACCGATGGGGTCGGGCAGATGGATATCGCGCAGCTGTTCCAGCTCTGGGTAGTGGGTAGAGTGGGTAGGGTTGCTTGTAGTGTTTATATTGCTGTTATTGTTCATGCTGCTCACCGCTGCGCACCCTGCTTGGAGGCCAGCTGGGTTGTGAGCCAGTGGGGTGAAATATCCTCCGCCGTTGAGCAGGTCAGTGTGGTGATGCCATAATCGGCAAAGAGCGTTTTCAGTCTGTGATGGTGCCGGTCAAAGCGCGCTTGATGTGCTTTTTGTATGGCGCGACTGCGCGGATCGATGCGGCGTTTTTCAATGCCGTCACTGATTGCAAATCGTGTGCGGCCAGG
>JAYPBG010000061.1:2227-8228 GCA_038124075.1 Gammaproteobacteria bacterium | reverse complement strand
TTCGGCAGGGTCATGTATCATAATGCTCATAAGATCGTTATGGCGGTTGATCTGACTCAGCTGTGATTCGATCGCTGATGCATCCTCTGTGTCCACGTTTTGGAAGTCACTGATCATATAGACAAAGCTGCCGGGTTTGATGGTTGCGCGCAGGTGGTTAAGTGCCGTCAGCAGGGAGGGTGTCTGGTTTGGCTTGTGTGCCGTCATCTGTTCTGTCATCTGATCGGCAAGCTCGCGATTTTTTTTCGCCAATGCATGGATGAACTGCAGCGCCCCCCGCTTTCCAGTGATCGGTTTGATGTCCTCAAAATGGTGCTCATTAAATACGATGCCCCCAACGCGATCGCGTTGATGAAAGCCTTGCCAGGCGATCAGTGCGGCCAGTCGTGCGGCAGCCACCGATTTGAATTGACGTTGAGTACCAAAAAAGAGGCTGCTGCTTTGATCGACCACAAGGTGAAGAGGGCGTTCCCGCTCTTCACGAAAAAGTTTTGTATGCGGGGCGCCGGTGCGCGCCGTGACGCGCCAATCTATATGGCGTATGTCATCCCCGGCTTGATAACGTCGCACCTCTTCAAAGTCCATCCCTCGGCCTCTAAATTGAGATCGGTGCCCACCCATCAGCGTACTGCTGCTGCGACGCTGACCGCTGATCGGCTGAGTGTTCCGGCCGCGCAGCGCGATCAGTTGCGCTAAGCTGCAGACCACCGATTCTGGGTAGTCGGCTTTGTCGGCTTTGTTGGCCTTACCTTTTTTTTTGCTGATTGAGATCATGGGGCGCTGACCCAGCGAAGCAGATCCGTAATCACATCGTCTGTTTTGACGCCGGCGGCTTCTGCAGAGAAGGAGAGGCCGAGCCGGTGTCTCAGTACATCGGGCAGTATCTGTTGAACATCTTCGGGTGTGACATAGTCGCGCCCAGCAAGCCAGGCGTGAGCGCGGGCGCAGCGGTCCAGCGCTATGGTGGCGCGCGGACTGGCACCAAATTCGATCTGTTTAGCAAGCTGATCATCGTACCGCTCGGGTTCACGCGTTGCCGCAATCAGCTGAACAATATACTCTTCAACCGCAGAGACCATGGAGACATCCAGAACGGCTTGGCGTGCGCCGAAGAGAATGGATTGAGGAATTCTCTTTTTTCCCTCACTGCTCTTTTTGGTTCCGGCGGACTTGGCTTCTTGACGGGCTAATTTTAAGATTTTGCGCTCCGCTTCAACGCTGGGATAACCGATATTGACCTGCATCAAGAAACGGTCGAGTTGCGCTTCAGGTAGAGGGTAGGTGCCCTCTTGTTCGATGGGATTCTGTGTGGCCATGACGAGAAAGAGTTCAGGCAGATCGTGTGTCGTTTTGCCGATACTGACTTGCCGTTCCGCCATCGCCTCAAGCAGGGCTGACTGCACTTTTGCCGGTGCTCGGTTGATCTCATCCGCGAGCACCAGGTTGTGAAAAATGGGGCCGGGTTGAAAGGCAAAGCTGCTCTCTTGTGGGCGATAAATTTCCGTACCGGTAATATCAGAAGGGAGCAGATCAGGCGTAAACTGTATGCGTTGATAGCGGCACTCGATGGCGTCAGATAGGGTTTTAATCGCCTTGGTTTTCGCCAGTCCCGGCGCGCCTTCAACCAAGAGGTGACCGTCCGCCAAAATGGCGATCAAGAGGCGGTCAATCAAGCGCTCTTGGCCCATGATGCGCCGCTGCATATAGTTTCTTAATGTTTCAATATAGGGAAAGTGGGGCTGCGATTTGACAGAGTCTTGCATATGAGGCCTTGGCTCCTGAGAGTCTAATGTTTAATTGCATATTGACATCTATTGTTGTCGTCATCTATGCGCAATAGCTTATTAATGTTGGTGCAAACGGGTGAAAATTCAAGTCTAAATAAAGGTTTATTGGTTGTTTTTGATACCATGATTTGTGGGACTTGGGAGGTTCTGGCGTCCGTTTATTGTGAGCAATTATTGTGCAATCAATGAGCTGTTGAGCTACACTTTATATAGTGTTATATAGTGTTATACAGTGTTATATGCTATTTCCTCTAACCTAACGAGTACCTAACTGACTCATTTCCTTACGAGTTTTGAGTGTTTTATAGGGCGGACATCTATGCGATCCAACCATATAAACGGTATACATGGTATAAATGACTCGGGTTCTGATAGGCATGCAGCGCAGGGGCGAAATCTTCCTGATGGGCGTTCAACGTTTTCTCAGATCTTTTCTGATATCGATTGGCAACTTCCGCCTGATCAGCTGCCGAGCTTCCATCTGTTTGCAGACAACCTCTATAAGTTTGCCAGTCAGGCGCAGCTAACGCGTTGCAGCAAAGAGACGCTCACCTCATCGACTTTGGCCCTATGGACCCTGCTGCAGCAGCGCGCAGACGAAGAGATTAAACTCACACTCTACAACCCGCCCTGTAATGAACCCAATAAAGCCTTCACCGTGTTGGCGGTTGTGTTGCCTGATATGCCGTTTATTGTGGACTCGTTACGTATGGCATTAAGTCGAAACAGCCTCTATGTAGATCAGTTGCATAATGCTGTATTGACGGTTGTACGCGATGAGGCTGGTCGCATGGATGCTCAGGCATTGAGTGCTCATGGTGAAGACTCTGGGACTCACCCTGACCAGGATGGCACGTCTGAAGCGATACTCCTATTTCAGTTAGAGTTGATCGCATCAGAGACGATGCTGACGTCGCTTCATGACGATTTGAGTGAGATGCTTTATGAGCTGTCGATTATTGTCAATGACTTCAAATCGGTTGTAGAGATTACCCATGAAAGCCGGTCTGAGCTTGCGGCTTTGATACGTACCCAGTCTATTGCCGATACGACCATGTTGCAAGAGAGTGTCGATTTTCTTGATTGGCTGCTTGCTGATCACTATATTTTTCTAGGGGTTAAAGAGTATCGGTTTGAGCCTGCTGAAGGTCAGGCAGAAGGGAAAAGAGATGAGATGGGCTGTTTTGTACCGATTGAATCCTCTTCTTTAGGCATTCTTCGGGTTGAGCGTGATAATGATATTCTTGAGCAGCTTAACTGTGCTCTGGCCGTCACGCATCAACCGTTGGAGTTTGCAAAGTCGGCGGTAAAGTCGCGGCA
The DNA here is from genome assembly GCA_038124075.1 of Gammaproteobacteria bacterium. GTDB lineage: Bacteria > Pseudomonadota > Gammaproteobacteria > Pseudomonadales > JAYPBG01 > JAYPBG01. The sequence goes on along the minus strand of JAYPBG010000061.1, from coordinate 5,121 downwards.
CCATCGGTCAGCCTACCCCGACATTATTATGGTGCGTCGTTTTGATAGCCATGGGCGGCTGATCGGAGAGCGCCGTTTTATTGGTCTCTATACCTCCCGAGTTTATAACACCAGCTGTCAAAAGATCCCCTATGTACGGCGGAAATTTTCTGAGGTGATGCACAGAAGTGGGTTTTCTCCAAGCGGTCATGACGCAAAAGCGTTGATCCAAATCTTGGAGAGTTATCCCCGTGAAGAGCTTTTTCAAACCCCGGTTGATGAGCTTTATAGCGCAGTGGTCTCTATTGTCTTAAATCAGGACCACCCAGAGCTGCAGCTGTTTATGCGGCGCGATCCCTTTGGTCGGTTTCTCTCCGCATTAATCTATGTGCCGCGAGATGCGTTTAATACAGAGGTGCGTCTAAAGTTTCAATCGATTCTGTTGCAATCGGTGGACGCTCAGGAGCTGGACTACTCGACTCTGATCTCCGAGTCTCAACTGGCACGGTTGCATCTCACATTGCGTTTGGATCCACTTAAAAAGAGCGCGTATAACCTCGATAACATTAAGCGTCGATTGACGGAAGCGGCGCGCACCTGGCACGATGTGTTGCAGAGTTCGGCACGTAATCGATTAAGCCCGCAAAGAGTACGAACCTTTCTTGATCAGTACAGTAAAGCCTTCCCTGCGGCTTATCGTGAAGACTTTAGCCCAGAGGTGGCCATAACCGACTTTGACTATCTCGAGCGTCTTCAAGATGATAAAAGTCTTGAGATCAACCTCTATCGACGCAGGGGTGACCCTGAAGATGAGCTGCGTATAAAGCTCTATTACTGTTCACGCTTACAGACTCTGTCGGATATTGTGCCGATTTTGGAGAATCTAGGGTTTCTCGTCTTGAGCGCGCGGCCTTATGCTGTGATGCCGGATAGAGAGGAGGATGTAACGGCACGTCGTAGGCTGGAGTACCATATTAACGATTACCGTGTGCGTTATTGTGACTATCCGGGAACCCACTGTTCTGCTGAAGGTGCACCGCTCTCTGAGTCACGCATGACAGAATCGGAAGATCATTTTTGTCAGGCCTTTACGGCGATATGGCGTGGTGAGCTTGATAATGATCCCTTGAATCGTCTGGTACTGGCTGCTCAGCTGAGCTGGCGGCAAGTTGCGCTGTTGCGTGCGTATGGGCACTATTTAACACAAATTAAGGTCGGCTTCAGCCAGAGTTATATACAAGAAGCGTTGCTGAAAAATATTGATATTACGCAGCGTTTGGTTGGCCTATTTGATGATCTGTTCAACCCTGCTCATGACTCAATTGCATTAAGGATTGGGGTTGAAAAAAATGGGACTAAAAACAGTGAAAAACAGCAAGAGCATGAAAGAGAGAGTGAGGGAGAGAGTGAGGGAGAGAGTGAGGGAGAGAGTGAAAATGGGTTAGGGACGGGCATAGACGAGGAGGTGGCTTTAATAAAAAGCGCGATTGAAGAGGTCTCTAATCTAGATGAAGATAGAATTTTAACCCGTTACCTTCAGGTGATATTGGCCACACTTCGCACCAACTTCTATCAACCGTTCGAGATGAATCAACATGAATCGATCAGTCTGAAACTGTCGCCTGCATTGATCCCCAATATGCCTAAGCCCATTCCACACTATGAGATCTTTCTCTTTTCACCGAAAGTGGAGGGGGTGCATCTGCGTGCTGGAAAAGTGGCGAGGGGGGGATTACGCTGGTCAGATCGGCGTGAGGATTATCGAACAGAAATATTGGGCTTGGTCAAAGCGCAGCAGGTTAAGAATGCCGTGATTGTGCCTGTGGGGGCCAAAGGTGGGTTTGTGATTAAGCGGACACCCGAGTCGCTGCAGCGTGATGAGCGCTTTGAGTATGGGCGTGCTTGTTACCGTATTTTTATTCGAGGACTGCTCTCTTTGGCCGCTAAATTAGTGGAAGGTGAGGTGGTCTCACCCGAGTGGTTGGTGCGTCGTGATGATGATGACCCCTATCTGGTCATCGCAGCCGATAAAGGGACAGCCACATTTTCAGACACCGCCAACGAAGAGGCTGCAGCGACCCATTTTTGGATGGGCGATGGTTTTGCCTCCGGTGGCAGTGACGGTTATGATCATAAAAAAATGGGTATTACCACGCGCGGTGCCTGGGTATCGGTTGAGCGTCACTTTAGAGAGCTGGGGCATAATGTCCAGAGAGACCCTTTTACGGTGATCGGTATTGGCGATATGGGGGGGGATGTTTTTGGAAATGGCATGTTGCAGTCAGAGGCCATTCAACTGGTTGCCGCGTTCAATCATCAACACATTTTTATTGATCCCAACCCTGATCCGAAGGCAAGCTTTAAAGAGCGACAACGCCTGTTTAATCTGCCACGTTCGAGCTGGTCTGATTACAGTGAGGGATTGATCTCGACGGGTGGTGGGGTTTTTCATCGAAATGCAAAACAGATCGCCCTCTCGAAAGAGGCGAAAGCTCGGTTTGGTGTCTCAGCAGATGCGCTGACACCGACCGAACTGATCAAGGCGATTCTGCAAGCGCCTGCAGATCTACTCTGGAATGGAGGGATCGGGACCTATGTTAAATCCAGAGAAGAGAGCAGTGTGGAGGTCGGAGATAAGGCCAATGATGATCTGCGTATTAATGGTGCACAGCTGCGTGTACGTGTTGTCGGTGAGGGGGGCAATTTAGGATTAACGCAGTTGGGGCGGATCGAATATGCACGCGCGGGTGGGTTATGCAATACCGACTTTATCGATAACGCAGCTGGGGTGGCCTGCTCAGATCAAGAGGTGAATATCAAAATTTTACTGAACGCAGAGGTGGCCGCAGAGCATATGACGTTGCAGCAGCGCAACCGGCTGTTGATAGAGATGACGGAGCAGGTGGCGGCCAATG
>JAYPBG010000061.1:0-2217 GCA_038124075.1 Gammaproteobacteria bacterium | reverse complement strand
GTAATTATCGACAAGTACAGGCGATCAGTTTGGCATTGTGTCAAATCGGTAAGCGTATGGGGGAGTATCGACGTTTTATTCACTATTTAGAAGATATGGGGCGTATGGACCGCCAGCTGGAGGGGATCCCCAGTGATGATGAGATTGTGGCGCGTAAAAATGCGGGTGAAGGTCTAACGCGTCCAGAGCTGTCGGTGCTTATGGCCTACGCTAAAGCGCTGCTGAAAGAGCAACTTCTGGATGAGCGTTTAAGCAGTGATCCGATGGTCAGTAAAGAGATTGAGTCAACGCTGCCCGCACGTTTGGCAAGCGAATTTCGTGACCCGCTCTATGATCATAAATTGAAGGGAGAGTTGATTGCCACCCATATTGCTAACAACATGGTGAACCAGATGGGCGCAACCTTCATGAAGCGGCTGGAGGATGCTTCGGGTGCTGATCCTGTTGAGATTGCGGTATCTTGGTTGGCCGTGGAAGAGATTTTTGAGTTAAAGCCGCTCTGGTTGGCGATCGAGGCGCTTGATTATAAGGTGGCCGCTGACATTCAGATGGAGATGATGTTGGAGTTGGTGAGGCTCTCCAGAGGCGCAACGCGTTGGTTGTTAAGAAACTTCCGCGGTGAGCTCGATATTGCTCAGCTGGTGGCAAAGTTTAAGCCAGGGGTCAGCGAAATTAAACCTCAGCTGAGCGCGCTGGTGCTGGGTGTGCGTCAAGAGGCGATGAACGGCGCAACCGAACGCTATTTGGCAGCGGGGGTACCTGAAGCGCTGGCGCATCAGGTTGCGAGTGCAAGCAATTTACGTTTAATGCTCAGCATGATTCAAGCGGCTGAGTCTGTACAGGCACCTTTGGCGCGCGCCGTTGAGCACTATTTCTCTTTGGGTGAAACGCTTCACCTCTATTGGCTCTCAAATGAGATTGAAAAATTGGCGGTTGAAAATCATTGGGAAGCGTTGGCTCGAGAGGCGTTGCGTGATGATCTTGAGTGGCAGCAGCGTGCATTGACCGTTGGGTTGCTCCAATTGGAGCAATTGAGTGAACACCGCGATAACTGTCTCGACTCTTGGCTCTCAAAGCAGCAGCATATGGTGGAGCGCTGGGATGCGCTCCTGGAAGAGATTAAAGCGACACAAGGTCGAGACTACCCTCTGTTTGCGGTCGCTTTGCGTGAGCTGATGGATCTTGCTCAAAGTACATCGCATATGCATTAATCCGTGTTAATCCGTTTTCCTTAACCTGTTTTCCTTTGTCCGTTTTTCTATCCGGACTCAGTTCAGATGGCTATGGTCGATGCCAACATATAGATTTTGAGGATAGGATGCGTCATGACACGCTGATGCATGGCGTTCTGCGGCTCGATTTAAATCGCCTGCCACTTCAGTAAAGGGAACGGGGCTAAATTGATTAATCAGCTCAATGCAGGCAATATCACTGATCGATGCGCAGCTCAATGGGCACTCATTTTGATCGGGAAGTATATTAGCCCAATCTGTTTCAAAAACAGCAACCATGGGATAATCTTTTCGGGGATGATTGCTGTTTGATAGTCTATTCGCCACCGATTCTTGTTGATATCCCGAACCGGTAACGGTCATCGACTTGGCAAATCCAAAACGGTCGTCACTTAGGCTGTTTGACGATACCCAGCTGCGCCCAATAACCGGAAAAATCCTGGCGTTATCATGGGCTGGGTCGTTCAGTGTCTCTGGCAGCCATGCGTCGCGGTGTTTTGGCAGCATGTTGTCGAGACCCGCCTTTTTAAAGGCGTCATAAAACTCATCGACACTGATCTCATTGACATTCTCAATTAAAATAAGAATGCGTTCACCTTGGTTCTCTTTTTGCTCTAAAAATGTTTTTAGTTCGTTTAAAGGGGCTTCAAAACTACCATAGTTTAATTCTTGATGAGCAGAGGTTAAGCTTCCATCAGCCTCTTTTTTTACATCCAGCATGAGTGCACGGGCACCCGATTCAAGCTGTCCCGTGACCGAGCGTATCTGGTTTACAAATATATTTTCAACAATACTCTCTGAAAAGAGGCTACCGGCATCATGGCTGTTGGCGCCGGCATTATGCGGCATATGTCTAAACAGAGGAGGGGCATCGGCAGAGGCGCCGTTGCTTGTAGAGAGCGGCTGCAGTGGGTGTCCTAACTGCTTGCCAGGGTATGACCTAAATTTGATGTATATTAGGCAGCCAATGGTACGCCGTATTGAC